>NZ_JBPQTV010000292.1:0-8215 GCF_051386515.1 Streptomyces sp. URMC 123
GCCGCCGCCAGGCCGGCGCGCCACGCCGCAGGGCCCGCACCACAGGCAGCAGCGCGGCCCGCACCACAGGCAGCAGCGCGGGCCCGCACCACAGGAGCAGCGAAGGAGCAGCATGACCAGCAGCGCCCACGGGACTCCGACCCCCTACTACGAGGACGTCTCGCCCGGCCGGGGCGTACTGCCGCCGCGGGCGTGGTACGCCTCCTCCGACGCCCGCCGGCTGAGCCTGAACGGGGTGTGGCGGTTCCGGCTGTCGCCCACCGCCACCGCTCACGACGACTCCTTCGCCCGTACGGACTACGACCCCGGGTACGACGCGCCCGGCTGGGGAGAACTGCCGGTGCCCGCCCACTGGGTGCTGCACGGTCACGGCCGCCCGGCGTACACCAACACGCACTACCCCTTCCCCATCGACCCGCCCCGGGTGCCGACGGAGAACCCGACGGGCGACTACCGCTTCGTGTTCGACCTGCCGGGCGGGCCGGCCGCGTGGGCCGGCGAGTCGGTCCTGCGCTTCGAGGGGGTGGACTCCTGTGCCCGGGTCTGGCTGAACGGGCAGGAACTGGGCGTGTTCACCGGGAGCCGGCTGCCGCACGAGTTCGCGGTGGGCGGCCAGTTGCGGCCGCGGGGGAACGTGCTGGCGGTGCGGGTGCACCAGTGGTCGGCGGGCAGCTATCTGGAAGACCAGGACCAGTGGTGGCTGCCGGGCATCTTCCGGGAGGTGACGCTGGTGCACCGGCCGGAGGAGTCGGTGCGGGACTTCTTCGTGCACGCCTCGTACGACCACCGCCAGGGCACCGGCACGCTGCGGGTGGACTGCGCGCCCGAGGGCCGGGTGACGGTGCCCGAGCTGGGGCTCGACCTGGCCACCGGCGAGTCGGCGACCGTGCCGGTGGAGCCCTGGACGGCCGAGACGCCGCGGCTGTACGAGGGCGAGCTGGCGACGCCCGGGGAGCGGGTGCCGCTGCGGATCGGCTTCCGTACGGTCGCCGTGGTGGACGGGCTGCTGACGGTCAACGGCCGGCCGCTGCTGTTCCGGGGCGTCAACCGGCACGAGTTCCACCCCGAGCACGGCCGGGCGCTGGACCGGGAGACCATGCGGCGCGATGTGCTGTTGATGAAGCAGCACAACATCAACGCCGTGCGCACCAGCCACTATCCGCCGCACCCGGCGTTCCTCGACCTGTGCGACGAGTTCGGGCTGTGGGTGATCGACGAGTGCGACCTGGAGACCCACGGGTTCCACGCGGTGGGCTGGCGGGGCAACCCGGTGGACGACGAGCGCTGGACTCCGGCGCTGCTGGACCGGGCCGCCCGGATGGTGGAGCGGGACAAGAACCACCCGTCGGTCGTCCTGTGGTCGCTGGGCAACGAGTGCGGCACGGGCCGCGGGCTGGTGGCGATGGCGGACTGGGTCCGCGAGCGCGACCCGGACCGGCCGATCCACTACGAGGGCGACCGGAGCTGCGCGGTCGGCGACGTGTACTCCCGGATGTACGCCGACCACGCGGAGGTGGAGCTGATCGGGCGGCGCGCCGAGGAGCCGCTCGACGACCCGGAGGCGGACGCGCGGCGCCGGTCCCTGCCGTTCGTGCTGTGCGAGTACGCGCACGCGATGGGCAACGGCCCCGGCGGGCTGAGCGAGTACCAGCGCCTGTTCGAGCAGTACGAGCGCTGTCAGGGCGGGTTCGTCTGGGAGTGGATCGACCACGGCATCGCCCGGCTGACCCCGGACGGCCGGGCCTACTACGCCTACGGCGGGGACTTCGGCGAGCCGCTGCACGACGGGAACTTCGTCTGTGACGGACTGCTGCTGCCCGACCGCAGCCCCTCGCCGGGGCTGGTGGAGTACAAGAAGGTGATCGAGCCCGTACGGATCGAGGCGGCCGCTGCCGGCGGCGACGCGGCGGCCGGCGCCACGCTGGTGCGCATCACCAACGCTTACGACTTCTCCGACCTGTCGCACCTGTCGTTCGTGTGCGCCTACGAGGTGGAGGGGCTCGCCGTGGCCGCGGGCACGCTCGCCGTGCCGCCGCTCGGTCCGGGCGAGTCCGCCGATCTGAAGCTGCCGGCGCCGCCCGCCGTGGACGGCGACCGGGAGGCGCTGTGGACCGTACGGGCGGTGCTCTCGCGCGATCTGCCCTGGGCCGCCACCGGGCACGAGGTGGCATGGGGCCAGCTGCCCGCCGCCGCGCCCGGCCCCCGCCCCCCGGCGGCGCGGCGCTGCCCCGGGCCGCGGCCGGGCGAGGGAAACGTGATCCTGCTGGGCCCGGGCGCCTTCGAAGCCGCCAGCGGCGAACTGCGGTACATCGACGGCTTCGAGGTGTCCGGCCCCCGGCTGGACGTCTGGCGGGCGCCCACCGACAACGACGAGGGCGCCCCGTGGCAGCCCGGGCCGCGCCTGGGCCCGCTCTGGCGGGCGCTGGGCCTGGACCGGATGCGCCACCGGCTCGACGACGTGTGCATGGAGGGCGAGGCGCTGGTGGTGCGCACCCGGGTGGCGCCGGCGGCGACGGACCTCGGGCTGCGGACCACCTACCGCTGGACGGCGACGGACAACCGGCTGCGGCTGCGCGTCCACGTGGTGCCCGAGGGCGACTGGCCGTGCGTGCTGCCGCGGCTCGGGGTGCGGCTGGGGGTGTGCGGGACGCTGAGCGTGGCCGAGTGGTACGGCGGCGGGCCGGGCGAGGCGTACCCGGACACCCGGGCCGCCGCGCGGGTCGGCCGCTGGTCACTGCCCGTGGACGAGCTGTCCACACCGTATGTGCGGCCGCAGGAGAGCGGCGCGCGGCTGGACGTGCGCTGGCTGCGGCTGCGCCGGGAGGACGGCCGCTCCGGGGTGCGGGTCGAGGGCGATCCGCTGTTCTCCTTCACGGCGCGGCGCTGGACGACCGAGGAGCTGGCGGCGGCCCGGCACACCACCGATCTCGTGCCCGGCCCGCTGATCTGGCTCCATCTCGACCACGCGCACCAGGGCATCGGCAGTCAGTCCTGTGGGCCGGGGGTGCTGCCGCGGTACCAGTTGCCGGCGCGGGAGAGCGAGTTCGGCTTCACGATCTCGTCACTGCGCTGACGGGCGCCCGCGGCTTCCCGCCGCCGGCGCACGGGCGGCCGGCTTCCGTCTCACGCGGTCGCCGCTTCCGCCCCCTGGGGCAGGAGCGCGTCCGCCGACCGTACGACCAGGTCCTCCGCGTGGGGCGGCAGGCCGTCCCCCTCGCGCAGCGCCCGGCGGACCACCGCGTACGGCAGGTCGACGACGGCGAGGACCACGCGCTCGGCGTCCACGGGCCGCCGGGCGCCCAGGCGCCGCGCCACCTCGGCCACGGCGCTCATGACGCGCGCGTTGCCCTCGTCCGCCCGCCGCACGTACGCGTCCGGCCACTCGGCGCGGCCGAAGTCCCGCGCGCCGTGCAGCAGTACGGCGGCCTCGTCCGGATGGGCGCGGCTCCAGGAGACGACGTGGCGGGCCGCCGCCAGGGCCGCGGCCCGGAGGGTGGCGGGCGGGCAGTCGTCGGCGGCGAGCACGGCGAGGGCGGCGAGGAAGCCCTCCTGGAAGCGCTCCACCGTGCGCAGCCACACCTCGGCGAGGAGGGCGGGGCGCTGCGGGAAGCGGTGGTAGACCGAGCCGCTGGGCGCGCCGACCTCCTTGGCGACGGCCGACATGGTGACGGCGGGGGGCCCGCCCCGCGCGGCGAGCGCCACGGCGGCGTCGAGCAGGAGGGCGGAGTCGTATCGGGGTGGCCTGGCCATGGCAGGGAGCGTACTCTGGAGGTATTAGAGACTCCTCTCCAAAACGGGGGTGCACCATGGCGGTGCTCAATGTCCATGAGCGTCTGCTGCGCGCGGGCGCGAGCGAGGTCGGCGCGCTGCTGGACTCGCTGGCGGGGCCGGCGGACCGGCTGTGGCCGCACGACACCTGGCCGGCGATGATCCTGTCCGACGGGCTGACGCCCGGTTCGGCGGGGGGCCACGCCCCGGTGCGGTACGTGGTGGATGCCCATGTGCCGGGTCGCTGGGTGCGCTTCCGCTTCACCGGGCCGCGCGGCTTCCACGGCTTCCACGAGTACACGGTGCACCCGGTGGACGCCGACCGTACGGTGCTGCGCCACACCCTGACCATGAAGGCCCGCGGCGCGGCGCGGCTGAGCTGGCCGCTGTGCTACCGCTGGTGCCATGACGCGGCGCTGGAGGACAGCCTCGACCGGGCGGAGCTCGCCTGCTCGGGAACGGTGGCGCGCCCGGCCCGCTGGAACCCGTACGTGCGCCTGCTGTTCGCCCTCGTCTCCGCGGGCATGGCCCTGTCGGCCCGGTGCGGCAGGCTACGGGGGCGGAGCGAGAGCCAGGGGCGGGGGCGGGTCAGCCACTCCCCAGGCCGCTGACCCGCAGGGTGATGTTGATCCGGCCGGTCAGGCCGAGCTCCGGGGGCGCCGTGCCCGGGTGCGTACGCGGCACGCCGTGGTACGCCGCCCGGGACTCCCGGCCGAAGACGAAGAGATCGCCGCTGCGCAGCTCCACGTCCGTCCAGGGCCGCCCCCGGGTCTCGGTGTTGCCGAACCGGAAGACACAGGAGTCGCCCAGGCTGAAGGAGACCACGGGGGCGTCGGACCGCTCGTCGCTGTCGCGGTGCAGGCCCATGCGGGCGCCCGCGCCGTAGTGGTTGACGAGCGCGATGTCGTACGGGGCGGTGCACGGGCCGTCGCCGTACGCGTGCGCCACAGCCTGCCGGGCGAGATCGCCGAGCCAGCCGGGGAAGGGCTTCACGGGCGCGCCGTCGCCGTCGACGACGGTGCGGGCGTAGCCGTACGGGTACCAGTGCCAGCCGAGACAGACCTGCCGCGCGGTCATCTCGCCGCCGCCGGGCATGCGCACGGTCCGCAGCCCGGCGGGCGGCCGGGCCCAGGCCCGGCAGGCGTCGAGCAGCCGCCGCTGCAGCTCGGGGTCCAGCCACGCGGGGACGTGCACGGCGCCCGGGGCCACCTCGGCGACCGGCCGCGGAAACAGCTCTGCGCTCACACGGCCAGCGTAGGACGTCGCCGCTACGGCACGGCCGGGTGACACGGGAGGGGAGACGTCACTGGAGGCGGTTGATGTGTTCGCAGGTGCGGCGGTCGGGAAAGCCTCGCTCTCCGGCGTGGTTGTAGGTGTCGTCTCCGTCGCCGCAGTTCACCATCCCGCCGGCCTTGTGGATGGTGATCGTGTCGTTACCGTCTCCCAATTCGACGGGCTCAGGGCTGCCGAGGCCGGCCCCCCTATGCCCTCCGTTCCGGCTCATTCCGCCTTCCAGTGTGATGTCGTCATCACCTGGCGTCCCCGTCAGCTGTCCGAAAACGAAGACCCCGTAACCACCCTTGGACGGCCGACTCCCCCGGCCGGTGTCCCCGCCGATCAGCCTGATCGAGACGCCCTCGGGCGCCGACCCGCCCACGACGGTGCCGGCACGCAGCGCATGCCCTCCCTCTGTGGGGAGCGTCCCCCGGCCCCGGTCGCCGCCGTCGCCCCCTTCGATGACGAGGGAGCTGTGCTGGTCGGCACCCACGGTGACCCAGCCCTGGTTTACGCCCATGCCTCCGGACTTCGATTGGCCCGCATCGTATTGGGAGGTTCCGCCGACGCCTCCGTTGCCACCGCGCACGGTGATCTGGTTGATGCCGCGACCGCCGTCGAGAACCCCGCCCTCGATACCGGCTCCGGCACCCCCGCCATCGCCACCGTCGCCGAAGGAGGCGTTGCCTCCCCTGCCACCGTTCCCGCCCGTCAGCGTGATGATGTCGTTGCCGTCGCCCCCCAGTAGCTCCCCGCCGCCTCCCAGCGCGGTCTCCCCCTTTCCTCCTGTGAAACCTGCAAAGTTACGATAGGCGCCGGGGGCTCCATCGCGTCCGGTGACGGTGATGGTGTCGTTGCCGTCACCGCCGTCGACGGTGCCGTACACCGTTCCGGTGATCTCGATGGTGTCGTCGCCACTGGTGCCGGTGAGGGTCTGCCCCTCGGGTACGCCGTTGGTGCAGGTGATGCGGTCACCACTGCGGGAGCAGCCCGCCGGGTCGGCCGCGTGTGCGCTGGGCGGCGCGAGGGCCAGATGCGCCGCGGCCAGCGACACCACGGCCGCCACATGAGCCACATTCATTCGCTGACGCCTCATCAGACGCTTGTCCGTCACTGATTTCTCTCCTTGATTCACCACGTATTCACCACGCGGACAGGGGCTGCGCCACACGCCCAGCGCCTGGGGCACGCGAGAAGCAACTGGGCACCCTTCGCTACCGCTTTCCCTCACGGGACGCGCATGCGGAGCCTTCTTCGGGCAGCTGGCCCGACGATTCGACCGGCCTGCTCAGCGGCCAGTAGGAAACGGCCCTCACCGCTCAAGGGCGGCGCTCGTCGCTGATCGTCGCTCTACGGCACGGCCGGGTGCCGCAGAGGTGGCGTTTACTGGATACGGTTGATGTGTTCGCAGGTGCGATCGGGAAAGCCTCGCCGTCCGGTGTAGTTGTAGGTGTCCTCTCCTGCGCCGCACTTCACGAACCCGGTGGAGCCGTGGACGGTGATCGTGTCGTTACCGGCTTTCGCGTCGAACGACTTGGGAAGCACGAGGCCCGCCGCCCTGGGCCCTCCGCTCCGATTCATTCCGCTTTCCAACGTGATCTCGTCATCCCCTGGTGTCCCGATCAGCCGCGTGCCGTACCCAAGTCCGACGCCCCCAGCGGCTCCTCGGGTCCCGCGGCCGCTGTCCCCGCCAGTCGCCCTGATCGAGACGCCCTCGGGTGCCGCCCCGCCCTCGACAGTGCCGTAAGCGACGGCAGGGCCTCCCGATCCGTGGAACTCGGGCCCATTCGAGAGCTGTTCATCCCCATCGCCTCCCTCGATGACGAGGGAGCTGTGCTGGTCGACACCCACGATGACCCGACCACCTTCCATGCCCGGGCCTCCGCCCCCCGGGCCTGCTGGGCCCTTCTTCGAGGTGCCGCCGGGGCCTCCGTTACCACCGCGCACCGTGATCTGATTGATGCCGCGACCGCCGTCGACAACACCGCCCTTGATACCGCGCCCGCCGTGCCCGCCCTTGGCAGGGGAGTACTCGCCGTCGGCTCCCCTGCCGCCGTTCCCGCCTGTCAGCGTGATGATGTCGTGGCCGTCGCCCCCCAGCAGTTGTCCGCCGCTTCCCAGCGCGCTCTCCCCGCGGCCTCCGCTTTGCGTTGGGCTGGAGCCATGGGCACCGGGGGCTCCATCGCGTCCGGTGACGGTGATGGTGTCGTTGCCGTCACCGCCTTCGACGGTGCCGTACACAGCCCCGGTGATCTCGATGGTGTCGTCGCCACTGGTGCCGGTGAGCGTCTGCCCCTTGGGTACGCCGTTGGTGCAGGTGATGCGGTCACCGCTGCGGGTGCAGCCTGCCGGGTCGGCCGCGTGGGCGCTGGGCGGAGCCAGGGCCAGATGCGCCGCGGCCAGCGACACCACGGCCGCCACATGAGCCACACCGATTCGCTGACGCTTCGTCAGACGCTTGTCCGTCACTGCTCTCTCCTCATTCACCACGCGAAACAGGGGCTGCGCCACAACGCCCAGCAGCCGGGCACGTGAACCGGCCGGTTGGGCCGCTCACGCACCTGTAACGCCGCGGCCGATCCGGGGTGGCGGCAGATCCCCCGCGCGGTGTGATGACCATTTTTCGATGGACCGCCGTCACTCCGAAGAGGGCGTCGAGATCACCAGGACCCTTCGGCGGTCACAAGTCGGCGCCGGTTCCACTCTTTCGACACACCGGATGCGCGTTTGACGTGACATCCGACCGGTTTGCGCGGCAGGCCAACCGGACCCAACTCGCAACCGCTTGCCCTTGAGGAACACGCATGCGGAGCCCTTTTCGGTCAGCCGGTCCGACGATTTGACCGGCCTGCTCGGCGACCCGTAGGAAACGGTCCTCACCGCCGGACATCCCCGCGGTGTTCTCGTCCCTGCCGGCCGCGTTCAGGCCGTCCGGGCGCTGACCTTCCAACCCCCGGGCCGACCGCCTCACCGGCGGCTCCCCTCCCCCTGCATGAAGGAGTAGTTGATGTTCGCTGCACGTACCCGTCTGACGGCCTGGGGCCGCTGCCGGTGGCCATCGTTTCCCCCGCTCCGGGGAAGATCACCAAGGAGCACAAGGTGACCGACACCTACCAGTACGACGCCAAGGGCGGCCCGTCCACGCCCGAGCAGCCGCCGGCCTCCCCGACCC
>NZ_JBPQTV010000293.1:0-8138 GCF_051386515.1 Streptomyces sp. URMC 123
CAGACGCCGGCGGTCAGCGCCCGCGCGTCGTTGAACCCGGTGCCGCCCCTGCGCTCCCGCGGCTGCCCGGTGGGCGGCCTCGTCCGCCGCCTCACCGTTCCTCGCGGCCTCCCGGTCGCCGTCGGTCAGCCCGAAGCCCGCGGCCGCGGCGTCCCCGTCGTACTCCGGCGCCGCGGCCCCCGGCGTGTCCTGAACGGTCAGCCGCAGCGTCAGGCCGAGGCTCCCCCGAGTGAGCGGCGCCGTCTCGGAGTCGAGGGAGACGGCCAGGTAGTACCAGCCCGCGAAGCGCATGCCGCTGATCTCGCCGGAGGACGTGCTCTGGTGGCGGTTGGCGTGGGCGACCGGCGCCAGCGCGTCCGGCTGCACGGCCTTGGGCTTGCCCTCGTACGAGGCCGCCTTGCTCGTCACCGTGAACCGCGCCGGGTTGTAGACACTGATGCGCAGCACATCACTCAGATAGGTGTTCTCCGCCGAGGGGGCGCTGGAGAACTCCGCCACGGGGAACAGTTGCTGGCCCCAGTCGAGCGGCACCCGGTAGAAACGGGTCTCGCCGGGCCGCAGTTCGTCCCGCCAGACGCCGGCGGTCAGCGCCCGCGCGTCGTTGAACCCGGTGCCGCCCCTGCGCTCCCGCGGCTGCCCGGTGGGCGGGGTCGGCGGCGTGGTGCTCCAACTGCCGGCCACGGGCGGGGCGGGCGCCCCTTCCTTGAGCGCCGGCTCGTTCATCAGGCTCAGTTCGAGCGGCCACACGGTCTGATCGGAGCCCGGCGCGGTCTTCCGCTCCACCACCAGGTAGTACGGGCCCGCCTGCCCGCATCGGGCGTCCTTGCCGATGAGGCGCTGGACGGTGGCGGCCAGCGGCCGGGCCAGGTCGCCGGAGCCGAACTTCGCCTCGCTCTCGTCGCACTCGGTGCCGTCGGTGCTCTGGAGGGTGGCCGTGAGGGAGTCGCTGTAGTCGACCTTGCTGCCGGGCTCGGGCGCGGCCACCGCCGACAGATAGGTGTTCGACGCCGCGTCCAGGGTGACGCCGTAGTACCGCTTCTCGCCGGGGCCGATGGAGTCCGTGGACACGCCCCGCTCCAGCTGCGGCCCCTCGGCGCTGCTCCCGCCGCCCTTCACCTGCCGTGCGCCCTTGGCCCGTTGGTACGGGGACGGTTCCGCCGACGGGCCGGCCGACGCGCCCGGGGAGGGGGCCGAGGGGGCCGCCAGGGCCTGCCCGGACGTCGCCAGCACCGCGCACAGCGCCACGGCCGTGGCGAGGCCGGCCCGGCCTCGGCTGCGCAGCCTCATCGCTCTCCCCCTTGTGTCCTCACCGTGCCGCCGGACCGCTCACGCCGACCGAAGCCCCGGACCACTCGTGATCTTTGCTGGTGCAAGCTATTGATTTGCTTGGGCGAATACAAGGGGATCGGCATCACGGTCCGGCAAAAACGCGCCCCGCCCGGGACCGCCCCACACCACCGCCGCACCCACCGGAGCCCCACAGCACAGCCCCACACCACAGCCGCACAGCACAAAACCCCGGTCGCACCGAGCGGCCGGGGCCTTGCGTACGGGACTGTCGTCCCCGATTCACCGGGGCGCCACTAGCGGGGCGCCCGTGAGTGGGTGTGGCTCACACACCCGAACCTGCGGGCACGGAGTCGGTCGCCTCCGTCCACAGATCCTGCTCGGCGCGATCCGCCTGGATCTGGCGGTACACGAGGAGCCCGCCGATGGCGGCCAGTGCGACCAGGAGAAGCTTCTTCACCGCGCGACCTCGTCTTTCGTTGACGTAGGGGACCTCTGGCGCCCGATGATACACACCAGTCGATATCGATCGGTGACCTGCGGGGTGCCTCACGAAAAGACATCGGCCCGGAGGAAGTTTCCTTCCTCCGGGCCGATCGCACGGTGGGGCTAACAGGACTTGAACCTGTGGCCTCTTCCTTATCAGGGAAGCGCTCTAACCGTCTGAGCTATAGCCCCGCGCTGCACCGAAAGATTAGCGCACCTGGGGCGCAGTCCCAAAATCGTCCCCCGGCGGCCGTGGGGCGCCCCGCTCCGGCGGCGCCCGGACGCCCCTCCCCGGCGGCCCGTCCGACGGACCACCCGGCGACTACTCGTCCTCCGCCAGCGTCAGCTCGATGCCCCCGACGAAGCCCGCCGACAGGTTGTAGACGAACGCCCCCAGCGTGGCCAGGGCCGTGGCCAGCACCACGTCGATGACCGCGATCACGGAGGTGAACATCAGCACCCGAGGCAGCGACAGGAACGACTGGAGGTCGAAGCCGTTGCCCTCGTTGGAGCCGGTGGCCTCGCTGATCGTGCCGCCGACGGCGCTGAAGACGCCCATGGCGTCCAGCACCATCCACAGCACCGACACTGCCACGATCGTGCAGATGCCCAGCGCGATGGAGAGCAGGAAGCTGACCTTCATCACCGACCAGGGGTCGGCCTTGGCGACCCGCAGCCGGGCCTTGCGGGTGCGCGGCACCGTACGGGCCGCTCCGGTCCCCGCCGTGCCGCCCTGGCCCCCCGGGCCGCCCGTACGGGGCTTGCGCGCCGCCTGGGACGGGTACGCCTGCGGCGGGTGGTACGGCTGTGCGGACTGCTGCTCCGGCTCGGGCTGACGGGTCTCCGTCACGCTGCCCCCTTGTCGCGCCTGTCGCCCCGGTCGCGAGCCCTTGGGCGTGCTCTTGGGCGTGTTCCTCGCCGCGGCCGCGGCCTTCCCCGCCGCAGTCTTCCCGGCCACGGGCTTTCCAGCCGCGGTTTTCCCCGTGTCGGCCGCGCCGGCCGCCCCGACCGGGTCAACCGTGCCGACCGCGTCACCGGCGCCGGCCGGGCCGACCGCGCCCGCCCCGCCGCCGGCGGAGCCACGAGCACCGTCCTTCACAGTCGTGGAACTCCCGGAGGTGGTGTCCTCCTCGGTTCCCGGACCGCCCACCCCGGCGCCCGTGGCTCCACTCACGACCTACTCCTCGCTCTCGGCCGGGGCCTCGGCCCCGACCGTCTCGGGCGCGGTCTCCTCGGCTGCGTCGGCCGCTTCCTCGACCTCTTCGGCCTCGCGACCGGCCTCGGCGTTCCGGGCGATGCCGACCACGGCATCGCGCTTGCCCAGGTTGATCAGTTGGACGCCCATGGTGTCACGGCCGGTCTCCCGCACCTCGTCGACCCGCGTACGGATCACACCACCGCTGAGCGTGATGGCGAGGATCTCGTCCGTCGCCTCCACCACCAGCGCGCCCACCAGCGAACCGCGGTCCTCGACGATCTTGGCCGCCTTGATGCCCAGGCCACCACGGCCCTGGACGCGGTACTCGTCGACGTTCGTCCGCTTCGCATAGCCGCCGTCGGTGGCGGTGAAGACGAACGTGCCCGGCCGGACCACGTTCATGGACAGCAGCTCGTCACCCTCGCGGAAGCTCATGCCCTTGACGCCCGAGGTGGCACGGCCCATGGGCCGCAGCGCCTCGTCCGTGGCGGTGAACCGGATCGACTGGGCCTTCTTGCTGATCAGCAGCAGGTCGTCGTCGGGGCCCACCAGCTCCGCGCCGATCAGCTCGTCCTCGCGACCGTCCTCCATCTCCCGGAGGTTGATCGCGATGACACCGCCCGAGCGCGGCGAGTCGTAGTCCTTCAGCGAGGTCTTCTTCACCAGGCCGGACTTGGTGGCCAGCACCAGGTACGGCGCCGCCTCGTAGTCCCGGATCGCCAGGATCTCGGCGATCTGCTCGTCCGGCTGGAAGGCCAGCAGGTTCGCCACGTGCTGGCCGCGCGCGTCCCGGCCGGCGTCCGGCAGCTCGTACGCCTTGGCCCGGTACACCCGGCCCTTGTTGGTGAAGAACAGCAGCCAGTGGTGGGTGGTGGAGACGAAGAAGTGGTCGACGATGTCGTCCTGCTTCAGCTTCGTGCCGCGCACGCCCTTGCCACCGCGCTTCTGCGAGCGGTAGTCCTCGGTCTTGGTCCGCTTCACATAGCCGCCACGGGTGATCGTGACGACGATGTCCTCCTCGGCGATCAGGTCCTCGATCGACATGTCGCCGTCGAAGGGGATCAGCTTGGAGCGCCGGTCGTCGCCGAACTTCTCGACGATCGCCGCGAGCTCCTCGCTGATGATCTCCCGCTGGCGCTGCGGCGAGGCCAGGATCGCGTTGTACTCGTTGATCTTCGCCTGGAGCTCGTCGTGCTCGGCGACGATCTTCTGCCGCTCCAGGGCCGCCAGCCGACGGAGCTGCATCTCCAGGATCGCGTTGGCCTGGACCTCGTCGATCTCCAGCAGGCCCATCAGGCCCTCGCGCGCGACCTCGACGGTGTCGCTGCGCCGGATCAGCGCGATGACCTCGTCGATCGCGTCCAGCGCCTTGAGCAGGCCGCGCAGGATGTGCGCCCGCTCCTCGGCCTTGCGCAACCGGAACTTCGTCCGGCGCACGATGACCTCGACCTGGTGCGTCACCCAGTTGCGGATGAACGCGTCCAGCGACAGCGTCCGCGGCACGCCGTCGACCAGCGCCAGCATGTTGGCGCCGAAGTTGGTCTGGAGGTCGGTGTGCTTGTAGAGGTTGTTGAGGACGACCTTGGCGACCGCGTCCCGCTTGAGCACGATCACCAGGCGCTGGCCGGTCCGCGAGGACGTCTCGTCGCGGACGTCCGCGATGCCAGCGATCTTGCCGTCCTTCACCAGGTCGGCGATCTTCTGCGCCAGGTTGTCCGGGTTCACCTGGTACGGCAGCTCCGTGACCACCAGGCACTGGCGGTTCTGGATCTCCTCGACCTCGACCACGGCCCGCATGGTGATCGAGCCGCGGCCGGTGCGGTACGCCTCCTCGATGCCCTTGCGGCCCACCACCAGCGCGCCGGTGGGGAAGTCCGGGCCCTTGATGCGCTCCATCAGCGCGTCCAGGAGCTCCTCGGGGGAGGCGTCCGGGTGCTCCAGCGCCCACTGCGCGCCGGCCGCGACCTCGCGCAGGTTGTGCGGCGGGATGTTGGTGGCCATGCCGACCGCGATGCCCGCCGAGCCGTTGATCAGCAGGTTCGGGAAGCGGGACGGCAGGACCGTCGGCTCCTGGTTGCGGCCGTCGTAGTTGTCCTGGAAGTCGACGGTCTCCTCGTCGATGTCCCGGAGCATCTCCATCGACAGCGGCGCCATCTTGCACTCGGTGTACCGCATGGCCGCCGCCGGGTCGTTGCCCGGGGAGCCGAAGTTGCCGTTGGAGTCCACCAGCGGCATCCGCATCGACCACGGCTGCGCCAGGCGCACCAGGGCGTCGTAGATCGAGGCGTCGCCGTGCGGGTGGTACGTACCCATGACGTCACCGACGACGCGGGCGCACTTGTAGAAGCCCTTCTCCGGCCGGTAGCCGCCGTCGTACATCGCGTACAGCACGCGGCGGTGCACCGGCTTGAGGCCGTCGCGCACGTCGGGCAGCGCGCGCGAGACGATGACGGACATCGCGTAGTCGAGGTAGCTGCGCTGCATCTCCGTCTCGAGCCCCACCGGCTCGACACGCAGGCCCACGCCCTCGATGGTCGGCGCCTCACCCTCGGGGGTGACGGCACCGGGCGGAATGTTGGGAGTCTCGTCGGCCATTCCTGGTCAACGTCCTTTCGAGCTTGGGTGCCCCGGGGCCGCTTCGCGGACGGCCCCGGGGCGACAACGGCCGACTCAGATGTCGAGGAAGCGGACGTCCTTGGCGTTGCGCTGGATGAACGAGCGGCGCGCCTCGACGTCCTCGCCCATCAGCACCGAGAACAGGTCGTCGGCCTGGGCGGCGTCGTCCAGGGTGACCTGGCCCAGCACGCGGTGGTCGACGTCCATGGTGGTGACCCGCAGCTCCTCGGCGTTCATCTCGCCGAGACCCTTGAAGCGCTGGATCGAGTCGTCCCTGACCCGCTTGCCGTTCTGCCGGCCGAGCTCCAGCAGGGCGTCGCGCTCGCGGTCGGAGTACGCGTACTCGAAGTCGTCCCGGCCCCACTTGATCTTGTACAGCGGGGGGCGGGAGAGGTAGACGTGCCCGGCCTCGACCAGCGGCCGCATGAAGCGGAAGAGGAAGGTCAGCAGCAGGGTGTTGATGTGCTGGCCGTCGACGTCGGCGTCCGCCATCAGGATGATCTTGTGATAGCGGAGCTTCTCGATGTCGAAGTCCTCGTGCACACCGGTGCCGAAGGCGGAGATCAGCGCCTGGATCTCGGTGTTCTGGAGGATCTTGTCGATCCGCGCCTTCTCCACATTGAGGATCTTTCCTCGGATGGGGAGGATCGCCTGGTACTCCGGGTTCCGGCCGGACTTGGCCGAGCCGCCGGCGGAGTCGCCCTCGACGATGAAGATCTCGCACTTGGTCGGGTCGTTCGACTGGCAGTCGCTCAGCTTGCCCGGCAGCGAGGCGCTCTCCAGCAGGCCCTTGCGGCGGGTCAGGTCGCGCGCCTTGCGGGCCGCCACCCGGGCCGTGGCGGCCTGGATGGACTTGCGGATGATGTCCGCGGCCTCGTTGGGGTTGCGGTCCAGCCAGTCCGTCAGGTGCTCGTGCACGATCTTCTGCACGAACGTCTTCGCCTCGGTGTTGCCGAGCTTCGTCTTCGTCTGGCCCTCGAACTGGGGCTCGCCGAGCTTGATCGAGATGATCGCGGTCAGACCCTCGCGGATGTCCTCACCCGTGAGGTTGTCGTCCTTCTCGCGGAGCAGCTTCTTGTCCCGGGCGTAACGATTGACCAGACCCGTCAGAGCGGCCCGGAAGCCCTCCTCGTGGGTGCCGCCCTCATGGGTGTGGATGGTGTTCGCGAAGCTGTAGACACCCTCGGTGTACTGCGAGTTCCACTGCATCGCGATCTCCACCGAGAGCATGCGCTCCTTGTCCTCGGCGGCGATGTCGATCACGGTCGGGTGGATCAGCTCGCCCTTGCGCGAGTTGAGGTACTTCACGAAGTCGACGATGCCGCCCTCGTAGTGGTACCTGACGGAGAGCGGCTTGCCCTCCTCGTCGACGTGGTCGGGGCGCTCGTCGGTCAGCGAGATGGTCAGTCCCTTGTTGAGGAACGCCATCTCCTGGAAGCGCCGCGCCAGCGTCTCGAAGGAGTACTCGGTCGTCTCGAAGATGTCCGGGTCCGCCCAGAAGGTGACGGACGTGCCGGTCTCCTCGGTGGCCTCGTGCTGCTGGAGGGGTGCCGTGGGGGCACCGCCCTTGTAGTCCTGCGTCCAGCGGTAGCCGTCGGTCCAGATCTCGACGGAGAGCTTGGTGGAGAGCGCGTTCACCACCGAGACACCCACACCGTGCAGACCACCGGAGACGGCGTACCCCCCGCCGCCGAACTTGCCGCCCGCGTGCAGCACGGTGAGCACGACCTCGACGGCCGGCCTCTTCTCGACGGGGTGGATGCCCACCGGGATGCCACGGCCGTTGTCGACGACGCGCACGCCGCCGTCCGCCAGGATCGTCACGTTGATGGTGTCCGCGTGCCCGGCCATGGCCTCGTCGACGGAGTTGTCGACGACCTCCTGGACCAGGTGATGCAGACCACGCTCACCGGTCGAGCCGATGTACATGCCGGGCCGCTTGCGGACCGCGTCCAGACCCTCGAGGACGGTGATCGCGCTGGCGTCGTACGACGGCACGCCGGGAGCGGTGCCGTCGGCGGAGCCGGCAGTGGACGGATTGTTCTCGTTGGGGTTGCCGGAATCGGCCACGAAGCGCCCTTTCTGGCACAGCACAAGCCGTCTCCGGGCATACGGGAGCGGCTGCGTCGTTCAGCGTTAATCGACGTGTCCCACCAACAGGGCGGGGATTGCTCTCTAGTCTACCGGTAGCACTGACATGAATGGGGGTTTGCCGGTGCCTGAGTCCGCATGTGGCGCCCTGAACCTCCGCCCGCCGACTCCCCATATTCGGACCCGGGGGCCAAGAGGCTCACAGAGCCGCTCAGCGCTTCCGAGTGTCAACCCCCCGCTACCGTGCGGGACCGCCTCCCACCGGGGGCGCACCCCCGGAGCGGGCCGGCCGCCCGGCGCGCGGGAGTGGCCGGAGGACGGTGGCCGACGCGCCGTCGCCGCGGCGCGATTTTCGGCCACGGCACGCCGATGGTCGTGTCGCGCCCCGCGTCGCCGAGGGTGGCGGCGGGTGGGCACCCGGTGACGCCCGGTTCCCGCACGGGGTGGGACGGAGGGGTAC
>NZ_JBPQTV010000294.1:0-8133 GCF_051386515.1 Streptomyces sp. URMC 123
GCACGGGGGGTGCGGGGGGTGCGGGGGGCGCGCCCGGCACCGGTGAGCCGGCCGCCGTGCGGCGGCCCTCGCCCCGGTCGGGTTCCGTCGCGTTCACCCAAGGCTCCCTTCCGCCTTCGGCACCGCTCGCCGATGCCCCGGAGGCATACGCTCCGGGCCGCTCCGGCGCGGCTTCTCCTCCGTGGCCTCTCCGCCGCGGCTGCTCCTCCGTGCTCGCTCCTTCGCGCTCGGGCTCCGTGTCCGGCGCGTCGGGCGTGCCCCGCGTGGCCCGTGTGCTCGCTCCCGGGATCTCCATGGTCCCCCGGACCGGGCTCCCCGCGCACACCCAAGCGCGCCCGAGCGCGCTCATGCGACCCCCTACGGGTCGTACGTACGTTCCCGTGGGTGGATGAGCTCCGGTGGACACAGGCGGGACCACCGGGGCGCGGCGGCGAGCGGGCACGCATGTGGGGCCTGCGGGGGCCGCCGACCCGGCGGCCTGTCCGGACGTGTCGCCCACCGCCACGGAAGCGTGGCCGCTGCGCGGCAGCGATGGCGCCTCGCGCGGAAACGCGACCGCCGGCGCGGAAGCCTGACCGTCCACGTGTCCGCGCGTGCGCCAGCGCACGCGCAAGCGCGCCGGCCCGCGCCAGAGCGGTATGCCGCCCCCACGGAGCGCCAGCAGGTCGCGCGGACCGCGTGTCCGCTGCGCGGCAGCGATGGATGGCCGCCCCCGGCGGAAGCGAGGCCGCCCCCACGGAAGTGGCAGCAACCCACGAGGAAGCCTCACGGCCCGCGCATCCGCACCGGCGCCGGCCCACGCGAAAGCGATTCCGCTGTGCGGCAGCGATGGGCGACAGCCCACGCGGCAACGCGGCGGCCTGCGCGGAAGCCTGACCGCCTGCACATCCGCACCGGCGGCAGCCCGTGCGGAAGCGTCACGTGGCCACGCTGCGGCCGGCGCGCGGTTCGCGCCGCCCCCTCAGCGGCGTGCACACGTACGTCGGCCCCGGCCCCGGCCCCAGCGCCGCGCCGCGCGCCCCCGCGCCATGGCCGGATTTTCCCGCGGAGCGGCAGTTCCGCTTCTGTTCGGCGGCCCCCTCCCCCAGCAGAATGATCAACGAAATCGCTGTGGTTCAGCACGTTCGGGAGGAACGGCATGCACAGACGCACTGTTCTGAGGTCCGGCCTGGCCGCCACGACCGGCCTCGGTCTCGCCGCCGCCGCGAGCCCGGCCACGGCCGCCGCGGCGGCCACCGGCGCCGCACCCGCCGCCGCGCCGCGGCCGCTGCGCGTGCACACCGTGCTGTACGACGGCGTCGAGGAGCAGGACTTCGCCGGCCCCATCGAGGTGTTCGGCATCCTCGCGCACCAGCCGGGCGTCGAACAGCGCTTCGTCACGGTCGACGGCCCGCGCACGGTGATCACGTCGGCCGGTATGGCGATCGACATACGGCACCGGTGGTCCCCACGGTCGGCCGACCTGATCGTGGTGCCCGGCGGCGGCTACGGGAAGGGGGCGGGCGTCGACGACGAGATCCGCCGCGGCGTCCTGCCGCGCGCCCTGGCCGACGCCCGGCGCCCCGGCCTGATCCTGGCCGCGGTGTGCACCGGGGCGATGCTCCTCTCCGCCGCCGGCATCACCAAGGGGCGCCCCTGCACGACCCACCACGTCGCCAAGAAGGACCTCGCGGCACAGGGCGGAAAGGTGGTCGACGGGCGCGTGGTCGACGACGGCGACCTGGTCACCTCCGGAGGGGTGACCTCCGGTATCGATCTGGCGCTGTGGCTGTGCGAGCGCCTCTACGGCCCGGAGTCCGCCCTGTTCGCGGAGAAGGTGCTCGAGTACGAGCGGCGCGGCACGGTCTGGCGCTCGGCGTAGGGCCCTGCCGCCCCTGTCCCGCAACCCGGCCCCGGCCCCAGCCCCGTACCGGTGTCGGGCCGGGACCGGTACGGGACCGGGGCCGGCCCGCGCGTTCAGCGGGCCACGAGCCGGGGCGCCCCGTCGCTCAGATCCACCCGCAGCCGCGTGAGGATCTCGGCGAGCGAGGACGCGGCGTACTCCTCGGGAACGTCGAGCTCCGCCGCGTTCTGGCCCTCGCCCGGCACCGGGCACGCCTGCGGCCGGCTCTCGTCGGTGCTCGATTCCATCAGCGCGATGAGCTGCCCCTCGGAGTCGAAAAGCGCCTGCACCTTCATGAGTTCCTCAATTCCTCATCGTGCGCCCTTTATTGCCCGTCCTCGCGCGGCCCTCAGGGCGCGATGACGGTGAGGGTCGGGGCGAAGTTCGCCTGCGCGCTGGTCATCCCGAAATAGGTCCAGGTGACCGAGATCTTGAAGTTGTTGTCATTGAAGTCCCAGGACTGCCCGTTGACCTCCATGCGCACATTGCCGGGCGGTGTGCCGGCGTCGGGGCAGCCGGACACGTGCTGCCAGGTGCCGGAGGTCATGATGCCCGGCCAGAAGTAGTTCAGCGTCACCCGCTGCCCGCCGGCGAGCGCCACCCTCGGCGCCACACCGAAATGAACCTGTGCCATGCCGCCATCCTTTCCGTCGAAAGAACGTCATGTGACAATACGGCGATCCCATGACCGCTGTTTTCGCCGGCCCGCCCGCCCGCGTATTCCTTTCCTGCCCGGGGGGAATTCGGGATATGCGCCGGGCGGACGACGGGGCGGTGTGGCGCCGCGCCCGCGCCGCGGGGCTGTGGGCATGCTGGCGGGCATGAGCGATCAGGACGAGTACACGGGCCCGGCGGTCCTGGTGTCCGAGGACGGCACCGAACTGGACGTCTCGGTGGAGGTGCGCTGGATGCCGGAGCCCGACCCGGACCCGCGCGGGTACTGGGAGGCCACGGTCCTGGTGAAGGACCACCCGCCGCTGCCGAACGCCCCGGGCGAGCCGCTCGGCACGCTGCGCTGGGAGGGCGGGGAGTTCCGCTGCGCCCTGGTGGGCGAGGTGCACCGGGACGCGGACGGGCTGACCTTCCACGCACGGCAGGAGCTGCCGCCCGCCTGAGGGGCTTCCCGAGGGCAGGGGCCTTTCGACAGCAGGAGCTTCCCGACGGCAGGGGCTCTTCAAGGGCAGGGCTTTCCCGACGGCAGAGGCTTTCCGACGGCGGGTCGGGGCCTCGAACGGGACCCCTGTAAGGTCCACATCAAGCTCGCGGCGACCGCCCTGGTCGGCGCCGCGCGCACCCCTGCCCCACCCCACGCATAAGGGAACGAATGCGTAAGAAGCCCGCCCTCCTCATAGGTCTCGCGGCCGCCGCGGTCCTCACCGCCGCGACCCCCGCCGGCGCGGTGGCCCCCGCGAGCCCCGCCCAGGCGCCCTCGGCCCGCGTGTGCCCGCAGCTCGACAAGAACCTCCCCTGGCACGGTGACAACCGGGCCCGGCTCCAGAAGATGATCGACGAGCGCGGCATCTGCTCCAAGCCCGTGCCCGGCCCCGAGGGCCGGCCGGTCGCCGCCTTCGACTGGGACAACACCGTCGTCAAGAACGACATCACGGACGCCACGCTGGCCTGGGCCCTGAAGCACGACAAGATCCTGCGACCCAAGAGCTGGAAGAGCACGAGCGCCTGGCTGACCCCGGCCGCCGACCGCGCCCTCACCGCGGCGTGCGGCACCTCGGTGCCCGTCGGCAAGCCCCTGCCGACCTCCCGGAACGCCGCCTGCGCCGACGAGATCATGGAGATCCGCGAGAAGGAGCGGACCATGAGCGGCGAGCCGGCCTTCGCCGGCGACTGGAACCACCGGCGCACGGTGCCCGCGTACGCCTGGATTCCGCAGCTGTTCGCCGGCCACACCCCCGCCGCCCTCACCTCGTTCGCCAAGCAGGCGCGCGCCGAGCAGCTCGCGGCGCCGATCGGCAGCAAGCAGACCGTCGGCACCCACACGATCGCCGGCTACATCCGCTACTACGACCAGCAGAAGGACCTCATCCGCACGCTCAAGGCGGCGGGCTTCGAGGTCTTCATCGTCTCGGCCTCCGCCGAGCCGATCGCCGAGGCGTGGTCGAGCGGGGTCGGCCTGGACCGCGCGCACACCATCGGCATCCGCAGCGTCCTCGACCGGGGCCGGCTGACCACGGGCATCCAGGGCTGCGGTGACGTCCGGGGCACCCGGGGCGACGCGCTGCCGTTCATGGACGGCAAGCGCTGCTGGATCAACCAGGAGATCTTCAGGATCAAGGGCGCGGAGGCCTGGCGGCAGCAGGACCCGGCGCACCGGATAGCCCTGGGCGCGGGCGACGCGGACACGGACGTCACGTTCGTGAAGGACGCCACGGGCGCGCACCTGGCCATCAACCGCAACAAGTCCGAGCTGATGTGCCGGGCGTACGACAACGCGGACGGCCGCTGGGTGGTCAACCCGATGTTCATCGAGCCGCTGCCGCGCAAGTCCGGCGCGTACCCGTGCTCCACGACGGGCTACGTCAACACGGACGGCGCGCCCGGGCCCGTGCGGCGCGCGGACGGCACGGTGATACCGGACCAGCAGGACCGGGCCTACGGGGTCGTCTCCTCCTGACCCCGCCCCGAGCCCCTGAAAAGCGTGTGGCCCCCCGGAACTCCCGGGGGGCCACACGCTTTTCACGGGGACCGGGCCGGTCGCGTGGCGGGGTCAGGACGGTCGCAGGAGGTGTTCTCCGGCGAGCCGAACGACGTCGAGCCGGGTGTACCCGGGGTGGTCGGCGACGATGAAGTGGCGGCCGATCGCGAGCGCGAACGCCAGGGTGCTGCGCGCCTCGATCTCGTCGGGGTCGGTGAGGAAGGTGGCGAACACCGTCCGCAGGAACCGCATGCGCTCGTTGTCGATGCGCCGCAGGCGCGCCGCGACGGACTCGTCGTGGCGGGCCCAGACGCGGACGGCGAGGTCGATCCGGTGCAGGTCCTCCGAGAAGGACAGCCGGCCGACGTGCCGGAACCGCTCGGCGGCGCCGCCGCCCTCGGCGTCGGCCCGGGCGAGGATCTCCTCGGTGCAGCGGCGCTCCCACGCGTCGAGCATCTCCGAGAGCAGCGCCGGGCGGCCGTCGAAGTACCCGTAGAAACCGCCCTTGGTCACGCCGAGTTCGGCGGCGAGCGCCTCGACGCGCACGGCGTCGGGCCCGCCCCGGGCGAGGGCTTCGAGCCCCGCCTCCACCCAGCGTTCTCGTGGTGTGCGTGCCACGGCGGGAATCGTGCACCTCCATTGATCACGACGGAGTTGTACGTTACCGTACACATCAATTGTACGGTGCCGTATAAACGAGAGGCCGAGGCGTGCCACGTCGACTGCTGCGCTGGGCGAGCGGGATCATGCTCGTCCTGGGCGGAGGACATCTGTTCCTGGTGGCGCTCGCCGCCTGGGGGGTCATCACGGGCTGGGTGGACCGGGGGGTGTGGGCGGCCGTCCCGCTCGCGCTCTCGGGCGGCGCCGCAGAGCCGACGGTGTCGTCCCTGCAGAACAAGCTCACCTTCTGGTCCGGGCCCGGCGGCTTCGCCGTGCCCCTGATGCTCCTGGGGTGTCTCGTGTGGCGCCTCGCCGGGCGCGGCGTGCCGGTGCCCGCCGGCATCGGCTGGGGCGTCGCGGCGTGGTGCCTGGTGGGCGGCGCGCTTCTCGTGCCGTCCCCGTTCTTCGCCGGAGCCGTCGCCGGTGTGCTCATCGTCGTGGCCGCGCGGGCGGAGAGCCGGCGGGAAGCGGCCCCGGGCCGGGAGGAGACGCGCCCGGCGTGACGCACGGCCGGGCGACACCCGTTCGGCCGCACGGCTGACGGCTCCCGGCGCCCCACCGGGTAGGCGACGCCGTATGCCCCTGAAGCGTTTCGGCGCGGCGCACCACGCGCATCGGTTCCGGCACCTGCACCGCACCGTGCTCACCTCGCCCGTCGGGCTGGGCTGGAGCCGCGGCCGTGAGATGGAGCTGATGCACCGCGCCATGGGGTTCGCGGCCCTCGCGTTCCTCACCCTGGTGCCCCTGCTGATCGTCGTCGCCGCGGCCGACCCGGCCAGCGGCCACGGCTTCGCCCGCTGGCTGGGCCAGGGCCTCGGCGTGTCGTCGGCGTCCCAACAGGAGGTGGAGCGCCTGTTCAGCGGGCCGGCGCGGGCCCTGGAGAGCACCACGGCCTTCGGTCTCGCGGCGCTCACCGTCTTCGGGCTGACCTTCGGCACGGCCGTGCAGACGGGCTACGAGAAGGTGTGGGACCTGCCCACCGCCCGCTGGCACACCCTGTGGCGGCACGTCGTCTGGCTGGCGCTCCTGGTTCTGTATCTCGTGGTCTTCGGCAACGCCCCGCTGACCAGGAGATCCGTCCCGGAGGCGGCCCTCGTCGGCGCGGGCGACCTGATCGGCGTGTTCCTGTTCTTCTGGGTCTCCCAGCGGCTGCTGCTCTGCGGCCGCATCCGCTGGCGGGCGCTGCTGCCGGGCGCCGTGGCGACGACGGTGGGGCTGCTGGGCCTGCGCGGCTTCTCCCAGCTCGTCTTCTCGCCGCTGATCGCCTCGAACGCCGTCACCTACGGGCCGTTCGGCACGGTCCTGGTCCTCCAGTCCTGGCTCGTGGGCGTCGGTGTGGTCGTCTACGGGGGCGCGCTGGTCGGCCGCCTCTACCACGAGCACCGCACGCGCCTCAGGCTCCAGCGGGACACGGAAGGCGCCTTCTGACGGCACCTTCGGCGCTGCGTTTCGCTCATTTCCTGTCAATGCCGCGGTTATGGAGATGGATGGGGATTCGGTGGCGCACCATGTCCTTCGGACAACTGCCGCGCGGCGTCAGCCACTTCGGCCGTGCGCCGCCTGGACGAACGGACGCCGGGAACCCATGCCGTTGCCGCGAACGATCAGTGACGTCGTATCCGCTCCCCTGACTTCCCTGTCTCCCCTGACTTCCCTGGCCCCCGCCCGCTCCCCCGTGGTGGTCGTCGGCGCCGGCCCCAGCGGGCTGGCCACGGCCGCGGAGCTGCGCCGGGCCGGAGTGCCCGCCGTGGTGCTCGAACGCGCCCCGCACATCGCCGCGAGCTGGCGCACGCACTACTCCCATCTGCGGCTGCACACCACCCGGGGACTGTCGCGGCTGCCCGGACTCCCGATCCCCCGCCGGTACGGCACCTGGGTCGGCCGGGACGACCTGGTGACCTATCTGGAGCAGTACGCGGCGCACCACGCCCTGGAGATCCGGCTGAACACCCCCGTCCACCGCCTGGAGTGCCTCGCCGGCCGGGGCGGTGACGCCGGAGGGCCGCGCTGGCGCGTGCACACCGCGCTCGGCGCGGTCCCGGCGCGGGCGGTGGTCGTCGCCACCGGCCGCAACCACACCGCCCACCTGCCGGACTGGCCGGGCGCGGACACCTTCCACGGGAACCTGCTGCACTCCTCGCGCTATCTCGACCCGCGGCCGTACGAGGGGCGCTCGGTGCTGGTGGTCGGCGGCGGCAACAGTGGCGCCGAGATCGCCGTGGCGCTCGGCCGCAGGGGCGCCGCCCGCGTCTGGTGGTCCGTGCGCACCCCGCCCACGATCGTGCCGCGCGCCGTCGACCGGTGGCAGGCCGCCGGCGTCCTGGCCCAGCACCTGCCGCCGGCCCTGGGCGACCGGGCGACCGCCCTGCTGCAGCGCCTGACCGTGCCCGACCTGAGCGGTCATGGGCTGCCCCGCCCCCGGGAGGGGATGTACACCCGCGCCGCCCGCGAGGAGGTGACCCCGGTGCACGACCGCGGCCTGGTGGAGGCGGTGCGCTCGGGCCGGGTGCTGCCGGTGGCGGCGGTCGTCGCGCTGGACGGGCCCGAGGTGCTGCTGGCCGACGGCACGCGGCTGACGCCGGAGGACGTCGTGGCCGCGACCGGGTACCGCTGCGCCCTGGCGGGCCTGGTCGGCCCGCTGCCCGTGCTGGACCCCTCGGGGCTGCCGCTCGTCCGGGGGGCGCGCACCAGCCCGGCGGCCCCGCAGTTGTACTTCGCCGGCTACGGCAACCCGCTCAGCGGTGCGCTGCGGCACGTACGGGGGGAGGCGCGGCAGATCGCCCGCGCGATCCGCCGAGCGGGGCGGCCGGCGTGGCGGCCGTGGGCCCTGCCGGCGGTTCGCCGGAGCGGTGGGCGGCTCCCGAGCCCGCGCGGCGCGAGCTGAACGAACGTCACGGTGGGCATGCGAAAGCGGTCGGGCCCGGTGCGTGTGCACCGGGCC
>NZ_JBPQTV010000295.1:0-8111 GCF_051386515.1 Streptomyces sp. URMC 123
GCGGTGGCTGCCGACAACTGTCCTGTCGCGCCAGGCGCCACCGCCGCCCGGCACCACACTTCAACAAACTGTTGACGCCGTTCCCGGCCGTCCCTACGCTCCACCACGCGGAACCCGACTTCCGCCACCCCGCACGGAAGGGTCATCACCCGCACCATGCCGAAGCCCACGCTGACCACCGAGTCCGGCGCCCCCGTCGCCGACAACCAGAACTCCGCCACCGCCGGCGTCGGCGGCCCCCTGCTGATCCAGGACCAGCACCTGCTGGAGAAGCTGGCGCGCTTCAACCGCGAACGCATTCCGGAGCGCGTGGTGCACGCCCGCGGCTCGGGCGCCCACGGCCACTTCGAGGTGACCGACGACGTCACCGGCCTCACCACCGCCGCGTTCCTCGGCGCGGTGGGCCGGCGCACCGAGGTCTTCGTCCGCTTCTCCACCGTCGCCGACAGCCTCGGCGGCGCCGACGCCGTGCGCGACCCCCGCGGCTTCGCGGTGAAGTTCTACACCGAGGAGGGCAACTACGACCTCGTCGGCAACAACACCCCCGTCTTCTTCATCAAGGACCCGCTGAAGTTCCCCGACTTCATCCACTCGCAGAAGCGCGACCCGTTCACCGGCATGCAGGAGCCCGACAACGTCTGGGACTTCTGGGCGCACTCCCCCGAGGCCACCCACCAGGTCACCTGGCTGATGGGCGACCGCGGCATCCCCGCCTCGTACCGCCATATGAACGGCTACGGCTCGCACACCTACCAGTGGACGAACGCCGAGGGCGAGTCCTTCTTCGTCAAGTACCACTTCAAGACCAACCAGGGCATCCGCTGCCTCTCCGGGGAGCAGGCCGCCGAGGTGGTCGGCCGGGACGCCAACTCGCACCAGCGCGATCTGCTCCAGGCGATCGAGCGCGGCATGTACCCGTCCTGGACCCTGTACGTGCAGGTGATGCCCGCCGCAGAGGCGCCGGGCTACCGCTTCAACCCCTTCGACCTGACCAAGGTCTGGCCGCACGCCGACTATCCGCTGCGCCGGGTCGGCCGGCTCGTCCTGGACCGCAATCCGGACAATGTCTTCGCCGAGGTGGAGCAGGCGGCCTTCTCCCCCAACAACTTCGTGCCCGGCATCGGCCCCTCCCCCGACAAGATGCTCCAGGGGCGGCTCTTCGCCTACGCCGACGCGCACCGCTACCGGCTGGGCGTCAACCACACGCAGCTCGCGGTGAACGCCCCCCGGGCCACGGCCGCGGCCAACTACGGCCGGGACGGTCTGATGGCGGTCAACGGCCAGGGCCGGCACGCCAGGAACTACGAGCCCAACTCCTACGGCGGTCCCGTGGAGACCGGCCGCCCGACGGTCGCCCCGCTCCCCGTCTCCGGCCACACGGGCTGCCACCCGGCGCCCGCCCACACCAAGGACGACGACTTCTTCCAGGCCGGGGAGCTCTACCGGCTGATGCCCGAGGACGCCAAGCGGCGCCTGGTGGCGACGATCGCGGCGGGGCTCTCCCAGGTGAGCCGCGACGACGTGATCGAGAAGAACCTCGCCCACTTCCGGGCGGCGGACGCGGACTACGGGGCGCGCGTCCGGGCGGCGGTCGAGGAGCTCCGCGACCGCTGAGGCGCGTGTTCCCGAATGGTCCTCCGGCGTCATACGGGTCTCGTACGCGGCCCGTCCGGCGCCCGCGGACCGGCCCGTACGCGCCCGCGGACCGGCTCGTACGCGATCCGTGCGATCGGAATCGGCCAAGCCCCTGCCGGAAGGGGCCCCCGTCGTGGACCATGGAAGCCGAGCCCCGACCGTCGACACCCCCGTGCTGGAGCCGCACATGGCAGAGAGCGTGCCGGTGGCCTGCCCGGCGTGCCGCCGCGAGCAGTCGTTCACCCCGCCGACCTTCCCCTGTCCCTGTGGCGCGCCGGTGACCGTCCCCGTGCTGCCTGGCCGCCCCCCGGAGCCGCTGGAGCACCCCACCTGGGAGAACACCTGGGTGGCGGTCCGCTGCCCGGCCTGTGGGCGGCAGGACGAGTGGCCGCACCCGGAGATCGGCTGCGCCTGCGGCGCCGTGCTGCGGCCCGCCGTGGCGCCCGTACCCGCGCCCAGCCCGTCGGACCTCGCCCCCTCGCGCGCCGGTGGCGGGGCGTCCGCCCCCGCTCCCCGGCCGGTGCCCGCGCGGGCGCCGTGCGACACCGCCCCGCTGTCCTCCGCGGTGCCCCGCCCAGCCTTCCGGCCGGTGACGATCCGCACCGGGCGGGACGCGGTCACGGCCGCCGCCCAGTACCTCAAGTGGCTGGGCTTCCGCGAGGTGGTGCGGGCGAGCGACCACCCGGTGTCGGGGGTGGACCTGCGCGGCCGGGACGTGATCGCCCAGGTGGACCCCACCACCCGGCCGTCGACGCTGCGCGACATCGAGTGCCTGTGGCTGAACGCCCTCAACTCCTCGCTGCCCGGGGTGTTCTTCTCGCTCGCCGGGTACGCGCGCGAGGCCCGGGCGCGCGCCGACGAGTTGCGGCTGCCGCTGTTCGTCATGGATCTCACCGGCACTCCGCAGCCGGTGAACGACGCGGCGGACGATCTGATCCGCATGGGCCCGGGCGCCTGACGGGACTGGGTTTCACCCCGGAGCCGTGAAGCCCTCCCGCAGTTCCACCTTGCGCACCTTCCCGCTGACCGTCATCGGGAAGGACTCCATGATCCGCAGATGGCGCGGGATCTTGTAGTGCGCGAGCCGCCCCCGGCAGTAGCGGGCCAGCTCGTCCCGGGTGAGCGGGTCGGCCGGGTCGCGGAGCACGACACAGGCGAGGATCTCCTCGCCGTACTTCTCGTCCGGCACGCCCACCACCTGCACATCCGCGATCTTGGGGTGGCCGTACAGGAACTCCTCGATCTCGCGGGGGTACACGTTCTCCCCGCCCCGGATGATCATGTCCTTGATCCGGCCGACGATCCGGACGTAGCCGTCCTCGCCCATCACCGCGAGATCACCGGTGTGCATCCAGCGGGCCGCGTCCACCGCCTCCGCGGTGCGCTCCGGCTCGTCCCAGTAGCCGAGCATCACGCTGTAGCCGCGGGTGCACAGTTCACCGGCCTCGCCCCGGGGCAGGGTCCGCCCGGTCACCGGGTCGACGATCTTCACCTCGAGGTGCGGCAGCACCCGGCCGACCGTGCCCGTGCGGCGCTCCAGGTCGTCGTCCCGCCGGGTCTGGGTGGAGACCGGCGAGGTCTCCGTCATGCCGTAGCAGATGGCCACCTCGGCCATGTGCATCTCGGCGACCACCCGTTTCATCACCTCCACCGGGCACGGCGAGCCGGCCATGATGCCGGTGCGCAGCGTCGCCAGGTCGTAGGTGGCGAAGTCGGGCAGCCCCAGCTCGGCGATGAACATGGTGGGCACCCCGTAGAGCGAGGTGCAGCGCTCGCGCTCGACCGCGTGCAGCGTCGCCGACGGGTCGAAGGTGGGGGCGGGGATGACCACGCACGCGCCGTGGCTGGTCGCGGCGAGGTTGCCCATCACCATGCCGAAGCAGTGGTAGAAGGGCACGGGCAGACAGATCCGGTCCGCCTCGGTGTAGCCGACGAGTTCGCCCACCCAGTAGCCGTTGTTGAGGATGTTGTGGTGGGAGAGGGTGGCTCCCTTGGGGAACCCGGTGGTGCCGGAGGTGTACTGGATGTTGATCGGGTCGTCGCAGGAGAGCCGCGCCTCCCGCTCGGCGAGCCGCTCCCGGGGCACCTCGGCGCCCAGGGCCAGCAGCCTGTCCCAGGTGGGGTCGTCGATGTACACGACGTCGCGCAACGCGGGGCACTCGGCCCGCACCTGCTCGACCATCCGCCGGTAGTCGCTGGTCCTGTAGGTGAGCGAGGAGACCAGCACCTCGATGCCCGCCTGGCGCAGCACATAGGCCAGCTCGTGCACCCGGTAGGCGGGGTTGATGTTGACCATGACGGCGCCGATGCGGGCGGTCGCGTACTGCGTCAGCACCCACTCGGGGCAGTTGACCGCCCAGACGCCGACCCGGTCGCCCTTGTCGACGCCCTTGGCCAGGAGCCCGAGCGCGACCTCGGCCACGGCCTCGCCGAACTCGGCGTAGGTCCAGCGGCGCCCGGTGGGGACGTCCACCAGCGCCTCCCGGTCGGGGTGGGCCGCGATGGCGCGGTCGAGGTTGGCGCCGATGGTGTCGCCGAGCAGGGGGGCGAGGCCGGGGCCGCTCTCGTACGACAGAGGGGGTGCGCTCACCGGTGGTCCTCCTCGCGGTACTCGTCGGCGGCGCCCCGGGCGGTGCGCTCGCGCAGTTCGACCCGGCGGATCTTGCCGGAGACGGTCTTGGGCAGATCGGCGAACTCCAGGCGCCGGATGCGCTGGTAGGGCGCGAGGACCTCGCGGGAGTGCGCGAAGAGCACCTTGGCGGTCTCGGGGCCCGGCTCCCAGCCGGCCGCCAGCACCACGTACGCCTTGGGCACGGCGAGCCGTACGGGGTCGGGCGCCGGCACCACCGCGGCCTCGGCCACGGCCTCGTGCTCCAGCAGCGCGCTCTCCAGCTCGAAGGGGGAGATCTTGTAGTCGCTGGCCTTGAACACATCGTCGGCGCGCCCGAGGTAGGTGATGTATCCGTCGGCGTCGCGGGTGCCGATGTCGCCGGTGCGGTAGTAGCCGTCGGCCATCACCTCGGCCGTGCGCTCCTCGTCCCCTCGGTAGCCGGTCATCAGGCCGACGGGCTCGCGGGCCAGGTCGAGGCAGATCTCGCCCTCGTCCGCGGGCCGGCCGGTGACCGGGTCGAGCAGGGTCACCTCGAAGCCGGGCAGCGGCCGGCCCATGGAACCGGGCTTGACGGGCTGGCCGGGGGTGTTGCCGATCTGCACCGTGGTCTCGGTCTGGCCGAAGCCGTCCCGGATGGTGCGGCCCCACACCCGGCGGACGTGTTCGATCACCTCCGGGTTGAGCGGCTCGCCGGCCGCGATCAGCTCGCGCGGCGGGGTGCGCAGCCGGCCCAGGTCGGCCTGGACCAGCATGCGCCAGACGGTGGGCGGGGCGCAGAAGCCGGTGATCCTGTGCCGCTCCAGCTCGGCCAGCAGCCGGTCGGCGTCGAAGCGCGTGTAGTGGTGGACGAAGACGGTGGCCTCGGCGGTCCAGGGGGCGAAGAAGTTGCTGTAGGCGTGCTTGGCCCAGCCCGGCGAGGAGATGTTGAGGTGGACGTCCCCGGGCCGCAGCCCGGTCCAGTACATCGTCGACAGATGGCCGATCGGGTACGAGGCGTGGGTGTGCTCGACCAGCTTGGGCCGGGCGGTGGTGCCGGAGGTGAAGTAGAGCAGCAGCGGGTCGTCGGCGTCGGTGGGGCCGTCGGGGGTGAAGTCGTCGCTCTCGCCGTACGCGTCCTCGTAGCGCAGCCAGCCGGGGGGCGTCGAGTCGCCGACGGCCGTACGGGTGTAGTCGCCGGGCACCGACGCGAACTTGGGCGTGTCCTCGGCCCGTACGACGACGTGCCCGACCGCCGCCCGCTCGATCCGGTCGGCGAGATCGGCCCGCCCGAGCAGCGGGGTGGCCGGGATGAGGACCGCGCGCAGCTTGATGGCGGCGAGCAGGGTCTCCCACAGCTCGACCTGGTTGCCCAGCATGACCAGGAGCCGGTCCCCCGCGCGGACGCCCTGCCCGCGCAGCCGGTTGGCGACCCGGGCGGAGCGGGAGGCCATCTCGGCGTAGGAGAGCCGCGCCTCGGTGCCGTCCTCCTCGACGATGTGCAGCGCGGTGCGGTCGTTGCCCTCGGCCACCGGGTCTAACCAGTCCAGGGCCCAGTTGAAGTGCTCGGGCCGGGGCCAGCGGAACCCCTCGCGAGCCGCCGCGTAGTCCTCCCGGTGGTCCAGCAGGAAGTCCCGTGCCGCGCGGAACTCCTCGTGCACGTCGCCGCCCCCCATGTCCCCTCTCCCCTCTCCGTGACGCCCCGCACTGGCATCCTGTAGCAGTGACGTGAGTCTCACCACCCCCGAACGGGGGGAACCGGAGGGGTGGCGTGCCGGAATCGCGAGAGCGCGACGCCGAGATGCGGGGGGACATGCGAGGCGAGATGCGCGCGGCGCTGGAGCGGCTGCGGCGCACCAGTGGGCTGCCCGTGGTGTTCGGCGGTCTGATGGGCGAGGCGGGGGCGGGCCGGTTCCGCATCGGCGAGCTGTCGGGCGCGGTGACGGGCGCCCTGCGCGGGCTGGCCATCAGCTCCGGCAGCGGGCTCGGCGGCAAGGCGGCGGCGCTCGGCCGGCCGGTCGCCGTCACGGACTACTGCTCCTCACGGGCCATCAGCCACGAGTACGACTCGGCAGTGGCGGCGGAGGGGCTGCGCTCGGTGCTCGCGGTCCCGGTGGTCGTGCGGCGCAGGGTGCGCGGCGTGCTCTACGGGGCGCTGCGGCAGCCGCTGGCCCTGGGCGACCGGCCGCTGACGGCCGCGGTGGCGGCGGCGCGCGCGCTGGAGCGGGCGTTGCTCGCCCGCGAGGAGGCAGAGCGGCTGCCGGGGGTGGAGCGACTGCCGGCGGCGGAGCGACTGCCGGCCGTGGGGCCGGACGGCCGGGCCGAGCCGCACCGGGGGGCGTGGGAAGAGGTGCGGGAGGCGCACGGCGAACTGCGCGCGCTGGCGGCGCGCGTGGTGGACCCGGTGCTGCGGGGCGATCTGCTGGCGGTGTGCGGGCGGCTGGCCGCGGCGGCCGTGCCGGGGGCCGCCCCGGACGGCACGGCGGGCGAGCGGGTGCGGCTGGCCCCGCGCGAGGTCGACGTGCTCGCCTGGGTCGCCACCGGGGCGACCAACGCGGTCGCCGCGCACCGGCTGGGGCTGCGGCCCGAGACGGTCAAGGGGTATCTGCGGTCGGCGATGCGGAAGCTGGGGGCGCGGACGCGGCTGGAGGCGGTGGTCGCGGCGCGGCGCGCGGGGGCGCTGCCGTGAGGCGACCGCGCTCAGCCGTGGAGGGACACCGCGAGCCGCTCCCGTAGCGCGCTCTTGCGGACCTTTCCGCTCGCCGTCAGCGGGAACTCCGTCATCACCACCACGTGCCGCGGCACCTTGTAGCGGGCCAGCCGCCCCCGGCAGTACTCCGCGATCTCCTCGCGGTCGATGCCCGACGCCCCGTCCGCGAGGATCACACAGGCCGCGATCTCCTCCCCCAGCCGCTCGTCCGGGACGCCCACCACCTGCACGTCCGCGATCGCCGGGTGGGTGTGCAGCAGTTCCTCGACCTCGCGCGGCGAGACGTTCTCCCCGCCCCGGATGATCATGTCCTTGATCCGGCCGACGATCCGGACGCAGCCGTCCTCGGCCATCGTCGCGAGATCACCGGTGTGCATCCAGCGCGCGGCGTCCACCACCTCCGCCGTGCGCTCCGGCTCGTCCCAGTAGCCGAGCATCACGCTGTAGCCGCGGACGCACAGCTCGCCCGGCTCGCCGAGGGGGACGGTGAGCCCCGTGGCCGGGTCGACGACCTTCACCTCGATGTGCGGCAGCGCCCGGCCCACCGTGCGGGTGCGGCGGTCCAGGTCGTCGTCGCGGCGGGTCATGGTGGCCACCGGCGACGTCTCGGTCATGCCGTAGGCGATGGCCACCTCGGCCATGTGCATCTCGGCGACCACCCGCTTCATCACCTCCACCGGGCACGGCGAGCCGCCCATCACCCCGGTGCGCAGGGAGGAGAGGTCGTAGGTGGCGAAGTCCGGCAGCCCCAGCTCGGCGATGAACATGGTCGGCACCCCGTACAGCGCCGTGCAGCGCTCCCGTTCCACCGCGTGCAGCGTCGCCGCGGGGTCGAACGACGGCCCGGGGAGGACCGCGCAGGCGCCGCGGGCCGCGGTGGCGAGGGTGCCGAGGACCATGCCGAAGGCGTGGTAGAGCGGCACGGGGACGCAGACGCGGTCGACCTCGGTGAAGCCCAGCAGTCCGCCGACGGCGTAGGCGTTGTTGAGGATGTTGTGGTGCGTGAGGGTGGCGCCCTTGGGCGAGCCGGTGGTGCCGGAGGTGTACTGGAGGCAGACCGGGTCGTCGCAGCTCGACTCCGCCTCCCGGGCGCGCAACAGGGCGACGTCCACCGACGCTCCGGCCGCCAGCAGCGCGTCCCAGGAGGGGTCCGCGATGTGCACGACCTCGCGCAGCGCG
>NZ_JBPQTV010000296.1:0-8051 GCF_051386515.1 Streptomyces sp. URMC 123
CCCCCCCCCCCCCCCCCCCCCCCCCCCACGGCCGTGCTCGGTGCGCGTCGGACGGCGTCGGAACTCGACGCGTCCGACCGCGTCAGTCCTTGATCTCGCAGATGACCGCGCCGGACGTGAGCGACGCCCCGACCTCCGCGTTCAGGTCCTTGATCGTGCCCGAGCGGTGCGCGTTCAGCGGCTGCTCCATCTTCATCGCCTCCAGCACCACGACCAGGTCGCCCTCCTGGACCTCCTGGCCCTCCTCGACGGCGACCTTGACGATGGTGCCCTGCATCGGGGAGGCCAGCGCGTCACCGGAGACCGCGGAGCCGGACTTCTTGGCGGCCTTGCGCTTGGGCTTCTTCGCCCCGGCCGCGGCACCGGCGCCGAGGCTGACGCCCAGCGACGACGGCAGGGAGACCTCCAGGCGCTTGCCGCCGACCTCGACGACGACCGTCTCGCGGGTCTCGGCCTCGCCCTCCTCCGTGCCCGGGGCGGCGAACGGCGGGATCTCGTTGACGAACTCCGTCTCGATCCAGCGGGTGTGCACCGTGAAGGGGCCGGCCGAGCCGGTGAGCTCAGGGGCGAACGCCGGGTCGGTGACCACGGCGCGGTGGAACGGGATGGCGGTGGCCATGCCCTCGACCTGGAACTCGGCCAGGGCGCGGGCGGCGCGCTGGAGCGCCTGCTTCCGGGTCGCGCCGGTGACGATCAGCTTGGCCAGCAGGGAGTCCCACGCCGGGCCGATGACCGAGCCGGACTCCACGCCCGCGTCCAGGCGCACACCGGGGCCCGACGGGGGGTTGAAGGTGGTGACCGTGCCGGGCGCCGGGAGGAAGTTGCGGCCCGGGTCCTCGCCGTTGATACGGAACTCGAAGGAGTGACCGCGCAGCGGCGGGTCGGTGTACCCCAGCTCCTCGCCGTCGGCGATCCGGAACATCTCCCGCACCAGGTCGATGCCGGAGACCTCCTCGGTGACCGGGTGCTCCACCTGGAGGCGGGTGTTGACCTCCAGGAAGGAGATCGTGCCGTCGGCGCCGACCAGGAACTCGACGGTGCCCGCGCCGACGTAGCCGGCCTCCTTGAGGATGGCCTTGGAGGCCGCGTACAGCTCGTCGTTCTGGGCCTGGCTCAGGAACGGCGCGGGCGCCTCCTCGACCAGCTTCTGGTGGCGGCGCTGGAGCGAGCAGTCACGGGTGGAGACGACCACGACGTTGCCGTGCTGGTCGGCCAGGCACTGGGTCTCGACGTGGCGCGGCTTGTCGAGGTAGCGCTCGACGAAGCACTCGCCGCGGCCGAAGGCGGCGACCGCCTCGCGGACCGCCGAGTCGTAGAGCTCCGGCACCTCCTCCAGGGTGCGGGCGACCTTCAGACCGCGACCGCCGCCGCCGAAGGCGGCCTTGATGGCGATCGGCAGGCCGTGCTGCTCGGCGAAGGCCACGACCTCGTCCGCGCCCGAGACCGGGTCGGGGGTGCCGGCCACCAGCGGGGCGCCGGCCCGCTGGGCGATGTGACGGGCCGCCACCTTGTCGCCCAGGTCGCGGATGGCCTGCGGGGGCGGGCCGATCCAGATCAGCCCGGCGTCCAGCACCGCCTGGGCGAACTCGGCGTTCTCCGACAGAAAGCCGTAGCCCGGGTGGACGGCGTCCGCGCCGGAATCGGCCGCGGCCTTGAGGATCTTGGCCATGTCCAGATAGCTGGCGGCCGGGGTGTCGCCACCCAGCGCGTAGGCCTCATCGGCCGCGCGGACGTGTACCGCGTCCCGATCCGGATCGGCGTAGACGGCTACGCTCGCGATCCCGGCGTCCCGGCAGGCGCGGGCGACGCGGACAGCGATTTCGCCACGGTTGGCGATGAGCACCTTGCGCACGATGGCTCCCTCCTTGAAACAAGGCGAGTTTAGGGACTGCCGACACGGCCTGCCGAGCCGCCCTCACGAGTGAGCTTCCCCACACGGAGGGTGATCCGGAGGTCGCGCGAGCTCGCCTTTGCCCCGCCGTCCCACGGTACGCCGGGTTTTCCGGAGTAGCGGTCGAGGCGGGGTGTGGTCAAGGTCTCTGCCCCGGGGCGCCCCGGCGGGTGGTGTTTCTTTGTGGACTCCCTACGAAGGCCGGGGTGAAACTTTGCCGATCACTCGCGTCCGAACGGGCGGTGCGCACGGCTTCCGGGGGCCGCTCAGACCCACAGATCGGTGATTCGCGTACCGGTCCGGGCCAGCAGCGTGCGCAGCAGCGGCAGCGACAGCCCGATGACATTGCCCGGGTCGCCGTCGATGGAGTCGACGAACGGGGCCGAGCGGCCGTCGAGGGTGAAGGCGCCTGCGACGTGCAGCGGCTCCCCGCTCGCCACGTACGCCGCGACCTCCGCGTCCGACGGCTCGCCGAAGCGGACGGTGGTGGAGGCGGTCTCGGCGGCCCGCTGCCCGCTCGCCGTGTCGATGACGCAGTGGCCGGTGCGCAGCACGCCCGAGCGGCCGCGCATGGCCTTCCAGCGCGCCGTGGCGTCCTCGGCGTCGGCCGGCTTGCCCAGCGCCTGCCCGTCCAGCTCCAGCACCGAGTCGCAGCCGACGACCAGGGCGCCGGCCACCTCCGGCCGGGCCGCGACGGCCTCGGCCTTCGCCTGTGCCAGGACGAGCGCCAGTTCGGCGGGTGAATCGGCGTGCAGCGCGTCCTCGTCGACCCCGCTGACGATCACGTCGGGGGCCAGGCCGGCCTGCCGCAGCAGCCCGAGGCGGGCGGGCGAGGCGGACGCGAGGACAAGGCGGCGGCGGGGTGCGGTCGTCATGTCAGCCAGCGTATCCGGGCGCCCGGCGGGCACCCGGGCCCGGAGGAGGCGTCCGGTGCCCGGCGCCGAAGGGACGCGCCCCGGCGCCTCGGGGCGCGTCACTTGCCGAGTACGGCCTCCATGACCTTCTTCGCGATCGGGCCGGCGAGCTTGCCGCCGGAGATCTCGTCGTCCGGCACCTTGTCGTCGGGGTCGACCATCACCGCGACCGCGACCGGCGAGCCGTCGCCCTGCTTGGCGTAGGAGATGAACCAGGCCAGGTTCTTCCTGTCCTTGCCCCGCTCGGCGGTGCCCGTCTTGCCGCCCACCGTCACGCCCGGGATCTGCGCGGACTTGCCGGTGCCCTTGGTGGCGGTGTCCTCCATCATCTGCTGCACCTTGCGGGCGGTCTCCTTCGACACCGCCTGCGACATCACCTGCGGCTCGTGCTTCTCGATCGTCGACAGATCGGGGCCGCGCAGCTCCTCGACCATGTACGGCTTCATCAGCTTGCCGTCGTTGGCGATGGCCGCGGTCATCATGGCGACCTGGAGCGGGGTGGCCGCCAGGCTGCCCTGGCCGATGCCGGCCAGCGCGGTCTGCGGGCGGTCGATCTTCGTCGGGAAGACGCTCTTCGCGGCCCGGACCGGGGTGTCGACCTTCGGGTTGTTGAAGCCGAACTTCTCCGCCGTCTCCCGCATCCTGTCCCGGCCGAGGTCCGCGCTGACCTTGCCGTAGACGTTGTTGCAGGAGTGCTGCATCGCCACGTTGAGCGAGGCGTCCTTGCAGGGCGCCGTCGGGTTCTGGTTGGGCAGCACCGTGCGGGTGTCCGGCATCGTCCACGGGTCGGGCGAGTCGGTCTTGTCGTTGATGTCGGAGTACTTGCCGTGCTCCAGCGCGGCCGCCGCCGTCACCACCTTGAAGGTGGACCCCGGCGGGTAGACCTCGCGCAGCGCCCGGTTGAGCATCGGCTTCTCGGGGGCCTTGTCCAGCGCCTGGAACGCCTGGCCGTCCTTCTTCGAGATGCCCGCGAAGACCGACGGGTCGTACGAGGGGGTGCTCGCCAGCGCCAGGATCTTGCCCGAGCGCGGGTCGATGGCCACCACCGCGCCGGTGTAGCCCTTCTTGCTCAGCCCCTCGTACGCCGCCTTCTGCGCCTTCGGGTCGATGGTGGTGACCACGTCGCCGCCGCGCCGCTGGTCGCCGGTGAGCATGTCGAGGGTGTTGCGCAGGAACAGCCGGTCGTCGCTGCCGTTGAGCAGCTTGTCGTGGAGGGCCTCCAGCTGGGTGGCGCCGATGGCCTGGGAGGCGTAGCCGGTGACGGGCGCGTACATCGGGCCGTCGGTGTAGGTCCGCTTGTACTTGAAGTCGCTGCCCTGCACCTCGGTGTGTCCGGTGACCGGGTCGCCCCCGACGATGATGTTGCCCAGTGGCTGGGCGAAGCGCTGGATGAGCACGCGCCGGTTGTCCTCGTGCGTCGCCAGCTCGTCGGCCCGTACGAACTGCACCCAGGTGACCCGGACCAGCAGGGCGATGACCAGCACACCGCAGAAGACGGCGATGTGCCGCAGGGGCTTGTTCATGGGTCGGCGGCTCCCGGGAGGCGGTCCGAAACGGAGGCTTTCACGGATGGTTCTCCCCGAGGAGATGCGGAGGGAGGCGCCATGGTTGCCCGATGTGACACAGATGACCCGATGGTGCGGCACCGGCCCGGGGCCGCGGCCGCCGGGCAGGCCGGGGCGGCCCGCGTCAGTAGTTCGTCGACAGCGGGCCGATGACGAACATCAGCACGACCAGCGCGACCACGATCACGGTGCCCACCCGGCGGAGCATGGCCTGCGCCTGGCGCATCTCCTCGGGGGGTTCCTGAGGCGGGTCGGACCAGAGCATGCCTCCGATCATCCGCCGGGCGCGGCCGGGGCGCCTGAGTACGCGTACTCAAAGCCGCTTCCGCTCCCGGTGCCCCGGGAGCGGAAGCGATCGGCCTCGGCTCAGCGCGGCCAGTGGCTGGTGCGCCAGGCCTGCGGGCCGGGGCGCAGGTCCCTGCGCGGCATGGTGCGGGCCCGGTCGGCCCACCCGTCCGCCGTGTCCCGCGCCGCCCCGTCCGACGAGGCCGCGGCGGCGCGGGCCTGGACCACCGCCAGCGCGGCGGCCAACTCCTCAGGGGTCGGATTGCCCCGTACGACCTTGTACATGGGTCGGGCCCTTTCCGTTACAGGGGAATGTTCCCGTGCTTCTTGGGCGGCAGCGACTCCCGCTTGTTGCGCAGCGCGCGCAGGCCCCGCACCAGGTGGCGGCGGGTCTCCGACGGCATCACGACGGCGTCCACATAGCCGCGCTCGGCCGCCACATAGGGGTTGAGCAGGGTGTCCTCGTACTCGGTGATCAGATCGGCGCGCAGCTCCTCCTGCTCCTCCGGGGTGCCGGCGGCGGCGATCGCGCGCCGGTGGAGGATGTTGACCGCGCCCTGGGCGCCCATCACCGCGATCTGGGCGGTGGGCCAGGCGAGGTTCAGGTCGGCGCCGAGGTGCTTGGAGCCCATGACGTCGTACGCCCCGCCGAACGCCTTGCGCGTGATCACGGTGATCAGCGGGACGGTGGCCTCGGCGTAGGCGTAGATCAGCTTGGCGCCGCGCCGGATGATGCCGTTCCACTCCTGGTCGGTGCCGGGCAGGAAGCCCGGCACGTCCACGAAGGTCAGCACCGGGATGTTGAAGGCGTCGCAGGTCCGCACGAACCGGGCGGCCTTCTCGGAGGCGTCGATGTCCAGGCAGCCCGCGAACTGCATCGGCTGGTTGGCGACGACGCCCACCGCGTGGCCCTCGACCCGGCCGAAGCCGGTGACGATGTTCGGCGCGAACAGCGGCTGGGTCTCCAGGAACTCGTTGTCGTCGAGGACGTGCTCGATCACCCGGTGCATGTCGTACGGCTGGTTCGCCGAGTCCGGGATCAGCGCGTCGAGCTCGCGGTCCTCGTCCGTGATCTCCAGGTCCGCCTCCTCCGGGAAGGCGGGCGGCTCGCTGAGGTTGTTGGAGGGCAGATACGACAGCAGCGACTTGACGTACTCGATGGCGTCCTTCTCGTCGCCCGCCATGTGGTGCGCGACGCCGGACTGGGTGTTGTGCGTACGGGCGCCGCCCAGCTCCTCGAAGCCGACGTCCTCGCCGGTGACGGTCTTGATCACATCCGGACCGGTGATGAACATGTGCGAGGTCCGGTCCACCATCACCGTGAAGTCCGTGATCGCGGGGGAGTAGACCGCGCCGCCCGCGCACGGCCCCATCACCAGGCTGATCTGCGGAATCACCCCGGAGGCATGGGTGTTGCGGCGGAAGATCTCGGCGAACAGGCCGAGCGCGACCACGCCCTCCTGGATGCGCGCCCCGCCGCCGTCGTTGATGCCGATGATCGGGCAGCCGGTCTTCAGCGCGAAGTCCATCACCTTCACGATCTTCTCGCCGTAGACCTCGCCCAGCGCCCCGCCGAAGATCGTGAAGTCCTGGGAGAAGACACAGACGGGCCGGCCGTCGACCGTTCCGTACCCGGTGACCACCCCGTCCCCGTACGGGCGGTTCCGCTCGATGCCGAAGTTGGTGGAGCGGTGCCGGGCGAACTCGTCGAGCTCGACGAACGAGCCCTCGTCCAGCAAGAGATCGACCCGCTCACGGGCCGTCAGCTTGCCCTTGGCGTGCTGCTTCTCGACCGCGCGCTGCGAGCCCGCGTGAGTGGCCTCGTCAATGCGCCGCCGCAGGTCCGCGATCTTGCCCGCGGTGGTGTGGAGGTCGGGGTTCTGGCGGGCGATTTCCGGCTCGGACATCGGGATGCGGCTCCTGCTCGTCTGCTCGTCCTCGGATGGGGTACGGCTGGCTACGGCTTCAGGGCTTGCTACGCCCAGCGACGGCTGCCGGGGCTACTGACTCGTAGCGTATCGGCGACACTGCGCCACGGCAGTGCGGTCTTGGCCACACCCGCGGTGTGGCGCGAGGGGCGGATGGGGCATTCCTCCCGGGCCTACGCTGGGCGTATGACGTCGAAGCCGCCCGGGAACCCGGGAGACCAGCCGCCCGCGGGAGCAGGACCGACGCCGGCCGGGGGTGCGGGGGCCACGCCGCTCGGGGGCGGGGGTGATCGTGGTGACCGCTGGTCGGACCTGGAGCGGCCGCCCCTCGACGCCCGCGCGCTCCGGCGGGCCCTGGTGCGCCCGCCGGACTCCCTGTGGACCTCGCTGGAGGTGGTCCGGGCGACCGGCTCCACCAACACCGATCTCGTGGAGCGCGCCCGCCGGGAGGGCGAGGCCCTGCCCGAGGGGGCCGTGCTCGTCGCCGAGGAGCAGTCCGCCGGCCGCGGCCGGCTCGACCGCGTCTGGTCGGCGCCCCCGCGCTCCGGCCTCTTCCTGTCCTTCCTGCTCCGGCCCGGGCCGGCCGTCCCCGCCGAGCGCTGGGGCTGGCTGCCGCTGCTGGCCGGCGTGGCCACCGCCACCGCGCTCGCCCGCACGGCGGGCGTCGACACGGCCCTGAAGTGGCCCAACGACCTGCTGGTGACCGTCGACGGCGAGGAGCGCAAGGCCGGCGGCATCCTCGCCGAGCGCGTCGGCGGCGTCGCCGGCGTCGGTGGTCCGGCCGCGCTCGGCGGCCCGGCGGACGGTGTCGTCATCGGCATCGGGCTGAACGTCTCGCTGCGCGCCGACGAACTGCCCGTGCCGACGGCCGGGTCGCTCGCCCTGGCCGGGGCGCCGACGACCGACCGCGATCCGCTGCTGCGCGCCCTACTGCGCTCGTTCGCCCAGTGGTACGAGCTGTGGCGTGCGGCCGGCGGCGATCCGGACGACAGCCGGTTGCAGGAGGCGTACGCCGCGGGCTGCGCCACGCTGGGGCGCACCGTGCGCGCCGAACTGCCCGGCGGGGCGGCGCTCGTCGGCGAGGCGGTGGCGGTCGACGGCGACGGCAGGCTCGTCATCGCCACGGCGCACGGGGTGCAGGAGCCGGTGGGCGCGGGGGACATCGTGCATCTGCGCGCCGAGCCGTGAACGTGCGGCGCGAGAGTGAGCCAGCACACACCTGACGTATCGTTGAGGCGATCGGATGTGGTCGGACCTGGAGGTCCGGGTACGGGCGGAGCAGGCGAGACGTGATCGGTAGGGCTGTGCGCAGGGATCGGACAGGGGGCGGGCGGTGACCGTCGACGACGGAGGATCGGGCGCGGGCCCGCACTCCGCCGCGTCCGGTGACCCCCGGGCGGGCGAGGCCGCCGGTCGCTCCCCGGCGGCGGAGGGCCCGGGGCCTTCCCCGGCGGGGGAGGGTGCCCGG
>NZ_JBPQTV010000297.1:0-8007 GCF_051386515.1 Streptomyces sp. URMC 123
CCGGGGGACTGCTCCCGCTCGTGCCGGGCGGGCTCCGTGGAGGGGCCGGACGCCTCGGCCCGCGGGGCGGCGACACCCCGGCCCGAACCGGCGCCCGGGCCCCCCTCGCGGCCGTCGTACGGGCCCTGACGGTCGTACGGACCCTGCTGACCGTGGCCGTGACGGCCCCGGCCCGGCTCGGGCGGCAGTTGCCCCGGCAGGCTCCTCAGCAGCCGGCGCAGCTGCCACCCGGCGACCGCCGTGACCGCCCCCAGACTCGCCACCACCGCCACCCCCACGCCCGCCAGCCCCATCCTCGGCAGCAGCACCACCGTCAGCCCCAGCACCAGCAGGCACAGGGTTCCCTGGAGGGCGGCGAGCCACGCCGTCCGGCTCCTGGCCCGGAGCACCGCGAAATACACCTCGATGACCACCCGGAGCAGGGCGCCCACGGTCAGCAGGCGCAGCAGCCCGCTGGCGGCGTCGGCGTAGCCCGCCCCGAACACGCCCAGAATCCGGGGGGCGAACAGCAGCAGGACGAGACAGACCGGCAGCATGACCCGCAGGGTGCGCAGCAGCGCCGCGCGACAGTACTCCGCGAGGCGCGCCGGCTCGTGCGAACCCTCGACGGTGAGCGACGACCCCATGTTGACGGCGAGGAGCTCCACCGTGCCGCCCATGGTCACCGCGATGTAGAAGTACGCGTTGTCGGCCGGCGCCACCTGGGCCGCCACGATCACCGGCAGCAGATAGACGACCGCGAGCGAGAACAGCGACCCGGTGGAGTCCCCGGCGAGGAACCGCCCCATCTCCCGCGCCGAGAGCGGCCGCGCTCGTCCGGCCGTGGCCCGCACATGGCGGGGCACCAGCCTGCGGAACACCAGCCACCCCAGCGGCAGTACGGAGACCGCGATGGCCGCCACCCAGGACACGTACACCCCGGCGATCGGCACCGCGCCGGCGACGGCCACCAGCAGCACCAGCTTGGCCGCCGAGAAGACCGTGTTGCCCACCGGCACCCACACCGCGTCGCGCAGTCCTGTCAGCACCCCGTCCTGGAGCGTGAGCACGGCCCACAGCACCACGGCGACGACGAAGAACGCGCCGTCGAGGGGGCCGTGCAGCATGCGGTACGAGGGCCCCCACAGGTCCAGGGTCAGCAGAAAGGCGACCGCCGCCAGGGCCACCAGCACCGAACTGCCCGCGTAGGTGCCGAGCACCAGCCGGGCCGTGGCCCGCCCGGCCACGGGGATGAAGCGGGCCAGCGCCCCGGTGAGCGTCACCGCGGTCAGACCCGCCAGCAGCTTCATCGCCGCGATCGCCGCCGAGCCCTGGCCGACCGCCTCCTCGGAGTAGTAGCGGGCCGCCACCAGCCAGAAGCCCAGCCCGAGCAGCGCGGAGACCGCGGTGTTGAGCATCAGGGCGTAGGCGTTGCGCACCAGGGGGCTGGCGCGGGCACCGGGCCGCCTCCCGGGGGCGGCCGTGCCCGCCGTGGCCGGGGCGCCCGCGGCCGGGGCGTCCGCCACCGACGGCGCGCCGGGCGCCGATGACGCCCCCGGCCGCGCGTTCGGGGCCCTGCCCGCGCCCGAACGGCCGGCCGTGGACGGTGTCGTGTCAGTCTCGGACACGGGTTCCGGTCACCCTCCCCAGGACCTGGCGGGATCTGCGCACCACCGCGTACCCCTTGGTCAACGCCCGGTCGCCGGCGAAGGTACGGGCGACGGCCCGGCCCTCCACGAGCCGGGCGAACTCCTCGATGCGCGTGGTGCGCCGTACGGTCAGCCGTTCGAGGGCGTACGGGCCCTGCCGGCGGTGTGCCAGCCCGTTGCCGACCGCCAGTGACTGCGCGAAGCCGGCGGCTCGCACCGCGCGCCGCACCCGCGGGCTGGAGTAGCCGTAGGGGTACGCGAACGACACCGGCGCGGTGCCCAGGTGTTCGGCGAGCACCTCCCGGCAGCGGGTGACCTCGAAGGTAAGCCGCGCGTCGGGCACCTGGTCGAGCTGCGGGTGGGTGTGGCTGTGGCCGCCCACCTCCACGCCCTCGGCGGCCAGCTGCCGCACCTGCTCCCAGTCCAGCATGGTGTCGCAGGCCCCGGGCGCCTCATGCGGTCCGCGCACCCAGCCGGTGGACACGAACAGCGTGGCGGGGAAGCCGTACTCGCGCAGTACGGGCAGCGCGTGCCGGTGCACGCCCTCGTAGCCGTCGTCGAAGGTGATGAGCACCGTGCGGTGCGGCAGCAGAACTCCGGAGCGCCAGGCGGCGCCCAGCTCCGCAGTGGTGACGGGCGTGAAGCGGCGCTCGGCGAGCAGCGCCATCTGCCGGGCGAACGCCGACGGCGTGACGGAGAGGCCGTACGCGGCGGCGGCGGGCCGGTCCGCCACCGAGTGGTACATGAGTATCGGCACCCGCTCGGTCGCGCGGGCCCACGCGCCGGCCTCGCCCCGGGCCGCCCTCGTCGGCCCGCGCCCGCTGCTCTCCCGGCTCCCCGGGCCGTCGGCCCCGTCGCCGGGGGCGCCGTGGACGCCGTTCGCACCGCTCACGCCGTTCACGCCACTCGTACCGTTCGCGCCGCTGTACGGCTCGCTGTACGGGCCGCTGTACGGTTCGCCGGTCGCGGCGGGGCGCGCGTTGTCGCGCACGCCGTTGCGCGAGCCGTTCGAGCCGTTCACGCCGTTCGCGCCGTACGTGCCGCTCGGGCCGTGGCCGTTCGCGCCGGTGGGGCCCGCCCGGCTCACGCCGTTCACACCGTTCACGCCGCTGTTCACGCCGCCGTTCATGGTCATGCCTCCCCGTCGCCGTGCGTCGCCGCCCGCCGCGCCGGTGCCGCCCGTTCGATCGTTTCTGCGGGCTCCGGGGCGGGCCCCGGGGCCACCGCCCCCACCGCCCCCGGTGGCGGCCCGCCGCGGCGCGCCCGCAGCGCCCCCAGGGCGTAGCCGGCCGCCGCCGCCGCGACACCCGTGACGATGGCCGCCGCCCGGCCCGCCCCGCCGGGCCGGCCGAGCAGCGCGTCCCGCAGCCCGCGCACCACGCCCGCCGGCAGCACGCGCGTGGTGTAGCGGCGCTCGGTGGCGAGCCCGTCGCGCGCCCCCACCCTGCGCGCCACCAGTGCCTTCGAGAGCCCCTCGGCGTACGCCCGCGTCCGCACATAGCCGAGGCGCTCCCGCGCGGGCGGCACCCGGTGGTGGATGACCGCGCGGTCGTCGATGAGCAGAACGGCGTCCGGGCGGGCCTGGGCCAGCCGGATGCACAGCTCGGTCTCCTCGCCGCCCAGGGGTCTTCGGTCGCCGTCCCTGCCGATCCCGGTGGTGAAGCCGCCGGCCGCGGCGAACGCGGTCCGGCGGAACGAGGCGTTGCCGCCCAGGACGTTGCGCACCCGCACCCGGCCCGGGGGCAGCCCCCGGTAGGTGCAGCCGACCACCCAGTCCAGCTCCTCGGGGAACCAACTCGGCCGCCGGCCGGAGGACCAGACGGGCACCGTCCGGCCGCCCACCGCCATGACCGCGGGATCGGCGTAGCCCCCGGCGAGGTGGCGCAGCCAGTCCCGCTCGGCCACGGCGTCGTCGTCGAGGAAGGCCACCACCTCGCCCGAGGAGGCCGCGATGCCGGTGTTGCGGCCCGCCGACAGGCCGCGCGGGCCGCCGTTGGCGAGCACCCGCACCCCGGGGACGGCCGCGTACTCCGCGGTCAGCCGGCCCAGCAGCCGCTCCTCGTGGTCCACCACGAGCAGGATCTCGTGCGCGGGGTGCGACTGCTCGCGGACCGACGCGACGGCGGCCAGGATGTCCGCCCAGCGCTCCTGGGTGTGGACGCAGATGACCACGGAGATCGACGGGCCCGTCATGTCACCTCCCCGGCCGGGCGCTCAGCGCCTGCCCGCCGCCGCCCAAGGCCTGTCCGCCGCCGAGCGCCTGTCCGCCGCGCAGCGCGCCGCGCGCGCCGAGCGCCCCCCGAGCCGTCGCGCGCCGCCGTTCGCGCCGGGAGCCGCGCTCGCGCAGGATGACGCGCAGGACCCGCAGCCCGTCCCGGACGGCCCGCAGATTGCTGGTGCCGTGGATGCGGTCGAACTCATGGCTGGGGATCTCCTGGACGCGCAGCCCCGCCTTGACGACGCGGATGTTCATCAGCGTCTCCACCTCGAAGCCCGCGCAGTCGAGGGCGATCTCGTCCAGGCAGCGCTTCCAGAAGGCGTTGTATCCGTAGCAGAGGTCGGTGTAGCGGGCGCCGAACTTGGCGTTGACCAGGGCGGTGAGGACGCGGTTGCCCAGGCGCCGCACGGGGGTCATGTCGTCCGTGCCGCCGCCGTTGGCGAATCTCGACCCCTTGGCGAAGTCGGCGCCCGAGACGAGGGCCGACACATAGCTGACGATCTCCGAGCCGTCGGCCGAGCCGTCCGCGTCGACCATGACGATGATCTCGCCGGTGCAGGCCGCGAAGCCGGTGATCAGCGCGTCGCCCTTGCCCTTTCCGCGCTGCCGGACGATGCGTACGTCCGGCCACAGTTCCTTGGCCACCCGCACCGTGTCGTCGGTCGAATTCCCGTCCACCAGAACGACTTCGTGAATCCATTCGGGCAGGGTCTTGAAGACGTACGGAAGATTCTCCGCCTCATTCATGGCCGGGATGACCACACTCACCGGCGGAGCGATCGCCAGATAGGACGACACCGGGCGATACTGTGTCGGAATTCGACCGAGTGGTGGATCGGTGGTGGCCGTTCCGGTCGTTGTCGGCGTTGTCGTCGGTGCGGCCAAGGGATCGTCGCCCGCTTCCGCGGGGCGAAGAAACGAACTCATGAGTCTTTTCCCTCTCGTCCGGTGGACCGCGCCGGAGCGGTCCGGTGGCGTTTCCGGTGCGAAAGGGGGGTTCTCACCCCGTCGTACGGCGTGGTGGGCCGTGAGCCGGGGTGAGTTGGCACGTGTTGCTGGCCGAGCGGCACATGACCCGGCGCCTCGTCGGCGGCCGAGCACGGCAAACCCCCCCTACCGTGCCCCGCTCATAACCCATCGCGACCTATGAGCCCTCCCCTTGAGCCGCTTTACCCGATGGGCGGATGCGGGTGGATGTCATGCGGATGGACGCACAACGGTAGTGATGATGACAACTCTATGCCAGGAGCGGGTGTTTCCGCTCGGCTTTCCGGGTTTTTGGCATTTGCCGGTGATGAGGCATACGGAATATCAGGTTCCGGAGACTTTGCGGCTCACTCGGATTTTCCCGATCCGCTTCAGAATTCGATCAGCGGTTTCGAACAGTTCCGGTCTGGAGTGCACGGCATTGCGCAGCGCCCGCACCGGCGCCCGGTGCGCCCGATGGCCCAGGGCCACCGGATGGCGGCGCATCACCCAGCCCTCCGACACGGTGAACTCGCCGGTCTTGAGGTCGTCCTTGTACGGCTTGTCGCCCCGGCCGAGGTCCAGCAGCGCCAGTCCGTCCGCCGCGCTCGCCTCGGCCATCCGCAGATGGAGCACCAGCCCCGGCGAGTACTTGCGGAACCGGGGGTCGTACGCCGGGAACCAGCAGCTGAGCACCTGGCGCGAGCGCGGCCCGAAGTGCGCCGCGATCGGCTGCCCGCCCGCGTACAGCACGGACAGCTGTCCGGCGAACGCGGCGGTGCGGGTGTGGAAGAGGCGCTCCACCAGCTGGGTGATCCACGGGTGCGAGAACCGGTCGCTGCGGCCGGTGCGGCGGTACTGCGCGGACTTCCACGCCATCAGCGTCCGCAGCGCCGCGGGGTCGCGCTCGTCGTGGACGTAGGCCACCTCGCCGACCTGCCGGCCCAGCCGGCGCTCCTTGGCCAGCGTGGTCTTCAGGAAGGTGGGCGCGGTGGCCCGCAGATGCGCCAGATAGGCCTCGTACCCCTGCGCGACCTCTATCACGGGTGAGGCGAACGAGGCGGTGACGCCGCCCTCGAAGGGCTGCTGGCCCGCCAGCAGATGGTCGAACTCCCACACCGACAGGCCGCAGGCGCGCAGCAGTTCCCGGGCGTCCCACCGGAACCCGGGCCGGTGCACCACGCCCTGGCAGTCGGAGACCCCCAGGCCGATGGCGCGGCCGACCCCGGCGGCCGAGCGCTGATAGGGGAAGAAGGCGGCCGGTTCGCCGCCCTCGCGCACCACCGCTATCCGCGCTCCGCGCCGTACCCGGCCCACCGTCAGGGCGAACTCGGGCGAGAGGAAGGGGTTGGCGAGCTGTGGGCTGCCGTGTGCGGGTGCCTGTGTCTGGATGGCCGTCCATGCCGCCCGGTCGGCCGCTGTGAGCTCGCCCGGGCGGTACACCCTGATGTCCACCTCAGGGGACCCGGGTCCGCGCCGTGCGGCCGCGGCGCCGCCGCACCAGGGCCAACAGCAGGATGAGCAGGCTGAGTCCGGCGATGGCCAGGACGCCGCCCCGGATCGACCAGATGTGCAGGGCGAGCATGGCCTGCGCGGTCAGCAGGTCCACCGCGGCGGCCCCGCCCGCCGCGACCAGCCAGCGGCTGAGCGGATCGAGCGCGGGCAGCGCGGCGGCCACCGCGGCCGCCGGTGCGACGACGAGGAAGAAGAGGGTGAAGGGCGCGCGCAGTGGCGACGCCACGTCGGCCAGTGCCAGCACGGCACCGGCCGCGCTTATCGCGACGGCCGCTCCCGCGATCACGGGAAGTGCGTCGCTGGACGCGGATCTGTTGTCGTGGAAGGTCTGCATTGGCGACTTTGCCCCCCGAAGCGCCGGATGCCGGGCTTCAATGTCGCGCAACCGGCTCGGAGGCGTCAAGACGCGTACGCACGGGGCGGGGAGCACGTCAACGGCTCCCGGGCGCCCCTCCCGCCACGGCCACGACCACGGAGCCGCCGCCCCCGCTTCGGCGCCGCCCGGACCGCCCCGCGCCCGGCCACGGCCGCGCTCGGCTCGGACCGCCCGCGCCCGGCCGCGGTCCCGCGCCGCCCCGTCCGGCCGCCGGTCTCGCGCCGCCCCGTCCGGCCGCCGGTCCCGCGCCGCCCCGCCGCCGTTCACCCGGTCGGCGCCACCCGGCCCCGCCGTTTTGGCATGGACACTTCCAACACGCCCCGTGTCCTGCTACGACGAAGGAGGCAGAGACCCTGCTAAGGGAGGTCCCATGAAGACGACCAGACGCGCGACGGCCGCCGGCTCCGCGCTCCTCCTGTCCGCGGGGCTCGCCCTCACCGGGGCGACCGCCGCGCATTCCGCCCCCACCTCCGACACGGCCGTGACCAGCTACGCGGCCCTCGGCGACTCCTACTCCTCCGGCCTCGGCGCCGGCGACTACGACCCCGACAGCGGCGCCTGCAAGCGCAGCGCCCGTGCCTACCCGGCCCTGTGGGCCTACGCCAACCGCCCCGACCGGTTCACCTTCGCCGCGTGCATGGGCGCCCGTACGGGTGATGTCCTCAGCGATCAGCTCGACGCGCTGGACCCCGGCACCTCGCTCGTCAGCCTCACGGTCGGCGGCAACGACGCCGGCTTCGCCGACGTCATGACCACCTGTGTGATCAGCTCGGAGAGCGTCTGCCTCGAACGCATCGCCCGGGCGCGCGCGTTCGTGGCCAACACCCTTCCCGGCCGGCTCGACACCGTGTACAACGCCGTCGCCGAGCGCTCCCCCCGCGCGCACGTCGTCGTCCTCGGCTACCCCCGGCTCTACCGGCTGAACGGGACCTGCGTCGGCGGCCTCAGCGAGCGCGAGCGGGTGGCGCTCAACGCGGCCTCGGACGACCTCAACGCCACCACCGCCAAGCGGGCCGCCGACCACGGCTTCACCTTCGCCGGCGTCACCGCCAACTTCACCGGCCACGAGATCTGCTCGGGCGACCCGTGGATTCACAGCGTCACCCTGCCCGTGGAGAACTCCTACCACCCCACCGCGGCCGGGCAGTCCGGCGGCTATCTGCCCGCGTTTCGCGCCGCCGCGCGCTGACCGCCCGGCCGATCAACGACCGACGGAACCGATCAACGACCGACGGAACCGATCGACCGACGGACCGAACCGACCCACCGGCCGACCGATCCGCCACCCCCCACCGACCCCCCAC
>NZ_JBPQTV010000298.1:0-7993 GCF_051386515.1 Streptomyces sp. URMC 123
GCCCTCACTCCCCGGGCGGACACCTGCTCCACCGCCGACGAGGACGCCCGCCTGGCCGCCGTGCTCAAGCAGGTGAAGGAGGACCTCGCCACCGCGTCCGCCCACGGCCTCGGCTACGGGCTGCTGCGCCATCTGAACCCCGACACGGCGCCCGAACTCGCCGCGCTGCCCAGCCCCCGGCTGCTCTTCAACTACCTGGGCCGCTTCGACGCCGCCACGGAGGCCGACTGGGCACCCGCGCCCGTACCGGACGCCTTCGGCGGCGACGCGGACCCCGACCTTCCGCTCGCCCACACCGTGGGGGTCGACGCGCTCGTCCACGAGGACGGCGCCGGCGCCCCGGTGCTGACGGCGACCTGGTCCTGGGCCCGCAGCGCCGTCACCGAGCAGCACGTCCAGGAGCTCGCCGAGGCCTGGTTCCAGGCGCTGCGGGAGCTGGCGGACCTCGGCCGACGGATCGAGACCGGCGGCCTGACCCCCTCCGACCTGGCCCTCGTACGGCTGGAGCAGCACGAGATCGAGCAGATCGAGGCCGCGCACTCGCACACCGCCGACATCCTGCCGGTGACTCCGCTCCAGAGGGAACAACTGCGGCACACCCTGCGCGCCGCGCACGGCTCCGACGTCTACACCATGCAGGTGCGGTACGACCTGGAGGGCGCCCTCGACGCGGACGCGCTGCGCGCCGCCTGCCGCTCCCTGCTGCACCGGCACCCCAGCCTGAGGGCGTCGTTCCTCCTCGACCACCCGGCGCAGCCGCTCCAGGTGATCGCGCGGACGGCCGAGGTGCCGTGGCACTTCTGCGATCTGACCGGCATGTCCCCGGAGGAACAGCAGGACTGGTGCACCGAGCTGCTGGACGCCGACCGGGCCCGGCGGTTCGACGTCACCCGGCCGCCCCTGATGCGGTTCACCCTGGTGCGCCTCGCCGCCGATCGCCATGTGTTCCTCAGCAGCATCCACCACGCCCTGCTGGACGGGTGGTCGCTGTCGCTGATGCACACGGAGCTGTTCCGGCTCTACGCCGACGGGGGAGAGGACCTCCGCCCCCTGCCGCGGTCCACCTTCCCCGACCACCTCGCCTGGCTGGCGCGGCAGGACCGGCAGGCCGCCGAAGAGGCGTGGCTGCGGAGCCTGTCGGGCGCGGAGCCCACGCTGTTCGCTCCCGCGATCGCGACCGACGGCACACTGCTCCCGCAGCCGTACGCGACCGAGCTCACGGAGGAGCTCACCGGGGCGCTGAACGACATGGCCCGCGCCCACGGGCTGACGCTGGGCGTGCTCGTCCGCATGGCCTGGGCGCTGGTGCTGCGGGGCGTCGCCGGCCGCGACGACCTGGTCCTCGGCGCCACCGTCTCGGGCCGGTCCCCCGATGTGACGGACATGACGTCGATCCTCGGGCTGCACACCAACATCGTGCCGGTACGGGTCCTGCTCGACCCGGCGGAGACGCTGCTCGGCCTCGCGACGCGCCTCCAGGAAGAGCAGTCGGCGACCTACGTCCACCAGCACATGGGCTGGGAGGACATCGCCCGGGCCATGGGCGAGGCAGAACTGTTCGCCGCTCACATGGTGTTCCACAACTACCCGTTCGACCCCTCGGCGACCGAGTGGATGGGCGACGTCCGGGTCCGCGGCATCGATGTCCACGACGGCACGCACTACCCGCTGTCGCTGGTGGCCTGGCAGTTCGGCCCGCGCCTGACCCTGCGCGTGGACCACCGGACCGACGTGTACGGCACGGCGGACGCCAAGGACCTGGCGGCGCGGCTCGTCCAGGAGCTGGAACGGATCGCCACGAGCCCCGAAGCCCCGGTCGGTACCGCGACCGCCGGGACGACCGCCGGGACGGTCGCCGAGGCGACCGCCCAGGGATGATCGGCTCGGCGGCCACCTCCCGCACAGGGGGCCGCTGGGGCTAATGTGGCGGAACAGCGGCGGCCGTGCCCCCGGGCGCGGCCGCCGCTGCGCGATCCTCCCCCTCAAAACGATCGACATCCGATCACACAGTGAGTAAAGTCTCGAATACTGCGAGTTACCGACAGCGAGTTATCGATATCGGCGAGCGAAAGCGGTAGGGCATGGTGGACGTGCGGAGGTCCGGCATTCCGGCGGTGGTGGCAGGCGGCGACGCCCCTGTGCGGGACGGGGACCGCGCCTGATGTCGGCGCCCTCGATCGTGGCCGACAGCGCTGTGGAGCCTCTCGTTTCTCCGGTCAACTCCCACAACGAGTGGGACCCTCTGGAAGAGGTCGTCGTCGGGCGTCTCGACGACGCGACGATCCCCTCCCATCACCCGGTCGTGGCCTGCAATATCCCGCCGTGGGCGGCGCGGTTGCAGGGGATGGCGGCCGGCTTCAGATACCCGCGCCGGCTGATCGAGCCGGCACAGCAGGAGCTCGATCGGTTCATCGCCCTGCTGGAGTCCCTCGACATCACGGTCACGCGCCCGGACGCGGTCGACCACCGGCAGCGCTTCGCCACCCCCGACTGGTCCTCGCGCGGCTTCTGCAACACCTGTCCGCGCGACAGCATGCTGGTCATCGGTGACGAGATCATCGAGACCCCGATGGCGTGGCCGTGCCGGTACTTCGAGACCCACTCCTACCGGACGATCCTCAAGGACTACTTCCGGCGCGGCGCCCGCTGGACGTCGGCGCCGAAGCCGCAGCTCACGGACGCGCTGTTCGAGAAGGGCTTCTCCACCCCCGCGGCCGGCGAGCCCATGCGCTACATCCTCACCGAGTTCGAGCCGGTGTTCGACGCGGCGGATTTCGTCCGCGCGGGACGCGACCTGTTCGTCACCCGGAGCAACGTCACCAACCGCATGGGCATCGAGTGGCTGCGCCGCCACCTCGGGCCCGGCTATCGCATCCACGAGATCGAGAGCCGCTGCCGCACACCCATGCACATCGACACGACCTTTGTGCTGCTCGCGCCCGGCAAGGTGCTGGTCAACCCCGAGTACATCGACGTCGACCGGCTGCCCGACATCCTGAGCTCCTGGGACGTCCTGATCGCCCCCGAGCCCGATCCGATCGACGAGCGCATGCTCAAGATGACGTCACTGTGCGGCAAGTGGCTCAGCATGAACGTCCTCATGATCGACGAGAAGCGGGTCATCGCGGAGCGGCACCACACCAACATGCTGCGCGCGCTGGAGCAGTGGGGGTTCGAGCCGATCCCGTGCGACCTGCTGCACTACGCGCCGTTCGGCGGCTCGTTCCACTGCGCGACGCTCGACGTCCGGCGACGCGGCACGCTCGAGTCGTACTTCGACTGACGCTACTGACTCGACCGGCCCGGCCGGTCCGGCTGGTCCGGCCGGCCTGACCGGTCGGGCCCGTCGAGCGTCAGGACGGCAACGCGGCGCGGTCCGCCTCCGGCAGCCACCACGCGCCGTCGGGGAGGCGGTGCCAGAGGTGGTCCCGCGCGTAGCCGTGGACGAGTTGCAGGACCCGGTTGACGGCGGCCGTCGCGGTGGCGGCGTTCCACACGGCGTGCCAGGGGTAGAGCGGCACCGGCTCGATCAGCGGACGGGCCGTCAGTCCGGCCGGAAGCTGCCCGGTGGTGAGGCCGAAGGCGGGGTAGCCGCGGGCGGCGACGGTGTCGTGGATGGCGGCGCGGCCGTGCCCGCGGGCCCGTAGCCCCACCGTCAGCCCGAAGGCGTCGACGATCTGCTCGATCCAGTCCCGCCACTCGGCGGCCTCGTCGGCGGTGAGGACGAGGAGCGGGTGGTCGGCCAGGTCGTCGAGCGTCACCCGGTCCCGGGTGGCCAGCGGGTGCCCGGTGGGAACGATGATCCCGATGGGTTCCAGCCGTACGGGCATGGTGGCGAGGGCGGCGGGCAGTTCCTGTCCGAGGCCGTGGACGCGGCCGAAGGCGAGATCGAGATCGCCGCCCACCAGGCGGGGCAGCGCGGCGGCCAGACCCTGGCTCTGCAGAACCTCGAAGGGCAGACAGGGGGTCTGGGCCCGCAGGTACTGCGTCAGCAGCGACGGCGTGAGTCCCTCCGTGAGCACGTCGATCCGCAGGGGCGTATGGACGCGGGTGACCTCGTCGAGCAGGCGCCGCGCGTCACCGAGAAGCCGGCGGCCCCGTTCGACGAAGATCTCGCCGGCCGGGGTGAGCGCCACCTGGCGGCGGTCGCGGACGAAGAGCGCCACCCCGACGCGCCGCTCCAGCGTGGTGATCTGGGCGGAGAGCGTCTGCTGGGCGATGGAGAGCCTGCTCGCGGCCCGGCCGAAGTGCAGCTCTTCGGCGAGGGTCACGGCGTAGCGCACCTGACGCAGGTCGAGATCCACACTTCACGGTAACAGCCGGAGACTGTCACGTGTCCGCCGAGATGTGTTGGACCGACCACGGCCCGTGAGCGTTGACTGAGAGAGCAGAAGACGCCGAGAGAAATCCTTTTGAAGGATTCGACGGCTATCCGACCGCTCAATCGAAGGCAAGGCGAGAAACGTGATGCGAGCAGTGGTGATGGACTCCTATGGCACCCCCGACGTGCTGCGGGTGGCCGAGCTTCCCGAGCCGGAGGCCGGCGCGGGCCAGGTGCGGGTGCGGATCAAGGCGGCGGGGCTCAACCCCATCGACGCCAAGATCCGCCGGGGGGAGTTCGACGCGGTGTACGACATCTCCTTCCCCCAGCAGCTCGGCAACGAGTTCGCCGGAGTGGTGGACCGGGTCGGCGAGGGCGTGGACGGCTTCGCCGTGGGCGACGAGGTGATCGGCTTCGTCGACATGGCGGCCTACGCCGAGTACGTCGTCGTCCCGGCCGAGAACCTGACCGCCAAGCCGGAGGCGCTGTCGTGGGAGACCGCGGCGGTGATCGGCGCGGTCGGCCAGGCGGCCTTCAACGCGCTGCGCAAGCTCGGCGTCGGCGCCGGGGACACGGTGCTCGTCCACGGCGCGGCCGGTGGGGTGGGCAGCGTGGCGGTGCAGTTCGCCCGCGCCTGGGGCGCCACGGTGATCGGCACCGCGAGCGAGGACAACCACGACCACGTCCGCTCCCTGGGCGGCACCCCGGTGACCTACGGTGCCGGACTCGAACAGCGCGTTCGCGAGCTGGCCCCGCAGGGAGTCGACGCCTCCCTCGACCTGACCGGTTCCGAGGAGGCGATCGCCGTCTCGACCGCCGTGACGAAGGACCGCGGGCGCGTCGTGACGCTGGTCAGCCCGCCGCTGGCGCAGCGGTACGGCATCACCATGATGTTCGGCAGCCGCGCGGCCGAGACCGTCGCCCAGGTCGCCGACCTGGCCGCGCGCGGCGACCTCCGGCTGCCCGTCACCCGCCGCTTCGCCCTGGCGGAACTGCCCGCGGCGCACCGGCTGATGGAGTCCGGCGGCCACTACGGCAAGCTCGCCCTCGTCCTCTGACCGCCCCCCGATCCGGGGGCGGCCCCGCTCGCGCCGTCCTGGAGACTCGTATGTTCGCCAAGCACGCTCAGGGCCGGATCTCGCGCCAGGCCCATGCCGGGGTGCCGGAGGGCACCTTCGAGGAACACCACGCCCGCCAGGGCTTCGAGGGAGAGGTCTCCCAGCTCTACCACGCCCACCCGCCCACGGACTGGCTGCGCGTCGAGGGCCCGATCCGCCCCCGCGGCATCCGGCTCACCGAGGTGCCCACCGCCGACGAGCACGACGAACGCGCGCTTCCCACCCGCCTGCTGCACAACGAGGACATCTCCCTCGCGGTGTCGAAGCGAACCGCGCCGATGCCGTACTACCTGCGCAACGCCGACGGGGACACCCTGCTGCTGACGCAGTCCGGCCGGGGCACCCTGGTCACCGACTACGGCGCCGTGGCGTACGGGCCGCTGGAGTACCTGGTCATCCCCAAGGGCACCAACTATCGCCTGGTCCCCGCTCCCGGCGGCCCGCACCTGACGTACGTGGTGGAGACCCGGGACCCGATCACCCTGCCCGAGCGCGGCCCGCTGGGGCACTTCCTGCCCTTCGACCGCGGCGTCCTCGACGTGCCCCGCCTCGACGCCGGGGCCGGCGTGCCGTCCGCGCGCACCGCGGCCGGCGAGTGGGAGGTGCTGGTCAAGCGCGACGGTGAACTGTCCTCGATCCACTACGCGTTCGACCCCGCCGACGTGCGGGGCTGGACCGGCAGCCTCACCCCGTACCGGCTGCGGCTGGCGGACATCCGCCCGGTCACCGCCGAGCGGCTCGACGTGCCGCCGATGGCCCACGCGACCTTCCAGGCGGGGAGCAACTGGATCGTCACCATGGCCCCGCGTCCCACCCAGACCGCCGAGGACGCCGAGCGGGCCCAGCCGTACCACCGCAACGTCGACTACGACGAGGTCATCGTCCCCCTCGGCACCGGCGACGCCCGTCACGCCGGGCCGCCGACGGGCCTGGCGAGCCTCACCCCGGGGGGCATGAACCACGGCCCCGGCCGGGCGCGCCTGGCCGCACAGCGGGACCGGTTGCCGATCTACGTGTGGAACATCGACACCGCCCGCCCGCTGCGCTGCACCGATGCGTTCGAGGCGAACGAGATCCCCGACTTCGCGCGGCACGAGAGCTACCGCGGCTGACCGCCGACACCATGTGGCCGGGGCGGCGGGCTCGGCCCCTCCCCCCTCCTCTCTCTCCTCCCTCACGCACATCCCTTCGGCCCCTCCCGCCCTTCCTGTGATCCCGGAGCACCACCTGTCATGAGCCGTGTCCTGGCCATCTCCGGCTCCCTGCGAGCCGCCTCCTTCAACACCCGGGTCCTGCACGCCCTCCCGGCCCTGGCGCCCGACGGCATGCGCATCGAGGTCTTCGACGGCCTCGGCGACCTGCCCCACTTCAGCGAGGACCGGGAGGCCGACCCGCCGGCGCCGGTGCGCCGGCTGTGGCAGGCCATCGCGGACGCCGACGGTCTGATCGTCGCCACCCCCGAGTACAACGGCGCGATGCCCGGCGTGCTGAAGAACGCCCTGGACTGGGCCTCGCGCCCGTACGGGGAGAGCGTCCTGCCCGGCCACGCGGCCATGGTCCTGTCGGCCTCGCCCGGGATCTTCGGCGGCGTCCGGGCCCAGGCCCAGCTCCGCGAGGTGCTGGCCCTCCTCAACGTCTACGTCGTCGGCGGCCCCCAGGTCGCCATCCCCGAGGTCCACACCCGCCTCGCCCCCACGGCGGAACCGGCCGACCAGCGCCTGACCGACCCCACCACCCGGGCCATGCTCGGCTCCCTCCTGCACGGCCTGGCGGAGGCCATCGACCACCAGGCCGGCGGCCGCCTGATCAAGCCCTTGCGGCACTGGCAGAGCCAGTCGGCCCACTGACCTGGCGCCCGCCGCCGCGTGGCGCGGACGTCTTCCCGCGGACCGCCGGCCCGGGCCCCGGAGGGCCCCACCTCCCTTCACGACTTGAACCTGACGTGGCGTGAGGACGCACGATGGGGCCATGGACGCGTTCACGACGTGGAAAGTCGGTTCACTCGCCGAGGCGAGCGGCCTGACCGTACGCACGCTGCACCACTGGGACAGCATCGGTCTGCTCAGCCCCTCCCGCCGAACCGCGGGCGGGCACCGGGAGTACACCGAGGGCGACCTCGTCCGCCTCTATCAGGTGCTGGCCCTGCGGAACCTGGGGCTGAGCCTGGAGACCATCGGCGTCTGTCTGGACGCCGGAGTCGATCCCGCGCGGCTGATCCGGGACCACGTCAGGAGCGTGGAGGACTCCATCGCCGCACTCGACACCGTACGGCGGCGGCTCCTGAGGCTCGGCACGGAGCTGGAGTCCGACCGAGCCCCGACGGCCACGATGCTGCTCGACGCGCTGCGGGCGATCGGCCGCACCGGCCCGGAGGGCGAGCAGGCGCTGCGCCGCCACCTGGACGCCGATCAAATGCGGGCCCTGCGGGCCCGCGCCACCGCCCTGGGGCCCGCGACGCACTACCTCCTGGAGGTCGAATGGCCCGAGCTGTACCGACGGGCCGAGCGGCTGCGCGCGGCCGGCACCCCGCCCACCGACCCGCAGGTCCGGCGGC
>NZ_JBPQTV010000299.1:0-7815 GCF_051386515.1 Streptomyces sp. URMC 123
CGGCACCTCAGTGCCGCCACGCCTCAGCGCCTCAGCGCTTGGCGACGAAGACGTGGGAGGCGATGTCGGCCACCAGTTCGGCGGCCTCGCCACCGCTGCCGACCAGCACCCCGCCGGGCGACTCCGTCACGCTCACCACGGCACCGGGCTGCACCCCGGCCCGCCGCAGGGTGTACATCAGCTGGGCGTCCGTCTGGATCGGCTCGCCGATGCGCCGTACGACGACGGTCTTGCCCTCGGTGCCCGGGTCGAGGTCGACGAGGCTGACCATGTTCTCGTCCAGGAAGGGGTCGGCCTCGGTCTTCTCGCCGAGCTCTTCCAGGCCGGGGATCGGGTTGCCGTACGGCGACTCCGTCGGATGCCGCAGCAGCTCCAGCACCCGGCGCTCCACGGCCTCGCTCATCACGTGCTCCCAGCGGCACGCCTCGGCGTGGACCTGCTCCCACTCCAGGCCGATGACGTCGACCAGCAGGCACTCCGCGAGCCGGTGCTTGCGCATGACGCGGGTCGCCAGCCGGCGGCCCTCCTCGGTCAGCTCCAGATGGCGGTCGCCGGCAATGGTGACCAGGCCGTCCCGCTCCATCCTGGCCACCGTCTGGCTGACCGTCGGCCCGCTCTGATCGAGGCGCTCGGCGATCCGGGCGCGCATGGGGACAACACCTTCCTCCTCCAGCTCGAGAATGGTGCGGAGATACATCTCCGTGGTGTCGATCAGTCCGGACATGCGTGCCCCTCGATAGCTCGTGCGGTGGCCCTGGCATCAATTCTGACGCATCCCACCGACAACGGGGCCGCGCCGCCCGCCCCGGTATTGACAGCGCCGTGGTCCGGGCCGCAACGTGATCCGCGCCACCACCAGGTATGCACCGCCCCGATACCTGCCGGACACCTAGGGAAAGGGCCTTCCGCGGCGATGAGCGAACCCACGCTGGCCGGGCAGTTCTTCGATGCCGCGGCGGAGCTGCTGCGGCGCGTGCGCGACGAGGAGTCGGCGGGCATCGAGGCGGCCGGGACGCTGATCGCCGACGCGGTCGCCGCGGACGGCCGGCTCTTCGTCTTCGGCGCCGGGCACTCCTCGCTGCCCGCGCAGGACGTGGTCTACCGCGCCGGCGGGCTGGCCCTGACGAATCTGCTGACCGTGCCGGGGGTCATGGGCGTGGACGTGGTGCCGGCCACGCTCGGCAGCGCGCTGGAGCGGGTGGACGGGCTCGCGGGCGCCGTACTGGACACCAGCCCGGTGCGGGCCGGCGACGTACTGATCGTCATCTCGCTGTCCGGGCGGAACGCGCTGCCCGTGGAGATGGCGATGAACGCGCGGGCCCTGGGGCTGCGGGTGATCGGGGTGACCTCGCTGGCGTACGCGGAGGCCATGAAGTCCCGGCACGTCTCGGGCACGTATCTGAAGGACCACTGCGACCTGGTGCTGGACAGCAAGGTCGCGGTCGGGGACGCGGAGCTGACGGCCGAGGGCATCGAGGCGCCCTTCGCGCCGGCGTCGACCGTGGTGACCAGCGCGCTGATGCAGGCGGTCATGGCGACGGCGGCGGGCCGGCTCGCGGCGCGCGGCATCACTCCGCCCCTGCTGCGCTCGGGCAACGTGGACGGTGGCCACGAGTGGAACGGGCGGGTGCTGGCGCGGTACGCGGACCGCATCTTCTTCCGCCACGGATAGCTTTGCGCTGCTTCCCGCGGGGCGGGGGCCGGGGCGGGGGCGGCCTGTGCACAGGGCGCTGCAGCAAGGAGCGCTCCGGCTGCAAGGACAGTGTAGGAAAGTTTCCTGATCATATTCTGCTGTAACGATGACCGAGCCGGCCGGACACGCGGCCAGCAACTCAAGCGATACCGGCCCTGCGCCATGCCGCCAGGACTTCGTCGCACGCTGCCCATGACTCCGGGCCAGCTTCTGAGTTCAGCACAAGGTGGGTCACCAGCGTGCGGACAGCCGGCAGGTCGAGACTGAACACCGCAAGGACTCTCTCCACAACGCCGATCAGGCCGCGCAGGTCGATGCCGTGGACACCGTCGAGGTAGTACAACAACAGGCCAACCAGGCGTACACCGTCGTCGTCACCCTCGGCGGCTTGGACGAGTGCCGCGTGGCAGGCCCACACCGCCTCCAAGGCGAAAGCAGGCACAGGGCCCGAACGTTCTCCGGGCGGTAATCAGTGGTCACACAATCGCTGACCAACTCGGCGGCGACCTGCCACGTCAAAGCCGGCGCCAAATAACGGGCGTCGTCGAAGGAACGCGCGGCGCCTGCCCCCATGAACTCCAGGACCTCACCGACCACCCGGGCGTCAGCGCTCCAGGCAAGGCCGGACGGAAGCAAGACAGGATACCCAGGGCCGACATGAGAGCTACTCATGGGGGAGGTCTGCCCAGAGTGCCTGCCGGTGACGCCCCCGTGAAACTCACCCAGGCTCACGCTAGGCGGCAGCGGCGACGAGGAACAGACGTACGCCAAAGCAGGGCGCAACACGGGACGCAACACGCAACACAGGACCGCATCGCACAACGATTACGCAAGTCAGCACTGCAACCCGCGCTGCATGTTGCAACACCGTATTGCACCCGACGCTGCACCAGCGCGCCACCCGACGGCGGACGCAACGCCCCCACCGAATACAGGCACGTCCTCCACCATGACCTCCACGCGCAGCCGAGCGAAACGCGTCAGATGCCGCCAACCACCCCGCTCGATCGCGGTGTCGGCCTCGACTTCGGCACCCAGCTCCGGAGTGACCAAGGTGACATCGAGCGCCTCTCGGCTGCCCCACGCGGCGGTGCAGCGCGTGCTGGACCGCAGGGGGCCTTCAGGTCGCGGTCGCCTGCCGCCCGCGGTCGTAGGCCACCTGGATGAGCGAGCGCGACTACTCCGGGTGTCGGGGTGCGCAGTGCCTCTAGCGTGCGGGCCATGGACATCACCCGGATGCCGGACCGCTGCGGCGGGCGGTGCACCAGCTGGGCTTCGAGGCGGTCGAGAAGTGTTACCGGGATGCATCAACGGTTCGCACACGGCCGCAGGACCCCTCGCGCATCGGGTCCCTGCGGCCGTGTGCGGGCAACTTCGGCTGCCGTCAGCCTGCGCTCAGCGTGTTATCGATCCACTGCCGTGCGCTGCCGACACTGGCGAAACAGGAAGTCCCCCCGCCGACGGTCGACGCCACGCCGTACACCTTGCCGGAGGTGTCGGTGACGTTTGAGCTGTACAGGGGGCCACCGGCGTCGCCTGCAACGAGGTGGCCGTTACCACCGGTGGCGGACAGTCCGTATCCATTCCCGGCCCCGTCCGAGCACCAATTCGAGTTGACTCTGTGGTCGGCCCACCTCAGTTCTGAGGTGCCGCCCCAGCCGTATGCGTACGTGGTCTCGCCTGTCGCCGGGTACTCGTGCGCGAGGGCGAGAGTCGCGGTCGCGGTACCCGACGGTGCCGAGCTGTCCAGCTTCACCAGCGCGATGTCCTGCCCCCACTTGACGTGGATGCCCGACTGGGACGCCCCGAGCTGGGTGCCGCCGCTTGAACTGGTGCTGCCTGTCCGGACGAGCACCTGCTTGTTCGTGATTCCGCCCTGCTCCACGCAGTGCGCGGCGGTGAGCACCCACTGAGGTCGGACCAGCACCCCGCCGCAGTAGTGCCAGGTGCCGTCTTGCCGTTGCCCCTGGAGGTAGACCATGCCGGGCGGCACGTAGCTGGCCGCGGAACCGCCGGAAATCGCTGATGCCGTGCCCTGAAGGCAGGCCGGGATCGCTGCGAGCGCGGCGAGGATGCCGACGACGAACGTTCTGCGAGGACGACGCATGTGGGCCACTCCCTGTTGTAGAGCCGATTGCGGCGGCTCACCCGACCTGGGGCTGCAACCCTCAGCCTGCGGTCAGGTCGAACGTACGGAGCGTGGAGTGCAACCGATTCAGGGGGTAGGCCTGAAAGTAGCTGTCGCACTTCAAGGAGGTGTCCGCGGTGTCGGAGACATTGGTCTCGGCGGACCCACTCGCCGAGCCCGGCAACACCGTGGTCGCGGTATCGCCGGGGACCGAGTACACGCACTGATGCACATTCAGGTAGCCCGTAGGGGCCGCCTTAGCCGCGGGAGTGGAAGCCGGCGCCGGGCCTGCCGTGCCCGCGACAGCACACACGCCCATCGCGGCCGCTACGAGCGGCCGCCAGATACGTTTGACCAGCGATCGAGACAATGCCATGGCCTCCTCAGCTAGCCCCTGCAGTACCGACGACGCCGAGCTACGGGGCACTACCCCAGAGCAGCACAAGGGAAATGGGGGCGTGACAGTCCATCCCTCAATCTCATCCACTCAGGCGATTAACGGATCACCTGTGCCAATCGTTTGAGGGCACGGCACCTGACTGTCTTGCCGAACTCGCATGCAACAGCGACGGTCCCGTGCGTGGGCTGTGGCCCGATCACCTGGGAGCAGTGCCAGCGACTGGTACTGGCCTCGGCCTGTGCGTCGGCCTGGCATTCGGCGGCGAGCCAGGCGGCGGCCCGCTCCTCCCCGTGCCGCTGGGCTGCCGCGAGCCGTGCGGCGTACTCGCTCGGGGCTGGCCTCCTCCCATCCCGGGCCACGCCGCAGCACCTACGCCTACAGCGCCCTCTTCTACCGAGCGAAGGGGTGCGCCCCCTGGCCGCCAGAGGTCCGGCCAGCCCCGCTTCACCGCCGACCTCCACCGCCTCACCCCGCCCAGCGCCGCCGCTCCGCCAGGTCGTCAACGCCTTCGTCGACGACCTGCGCACCGGAGGCGGGCGCTTTCACACCGGCCTCCGCGTGAAGGGCGCCCGCAGCACGCCCGGTGTCTTCGAGCTGACTGGGAGGGCACGGGCGGGCGATCTGGCAGAAGGAGGCGGTCACCCGCTGGCAGGCTCGACGCCTGTTCCGAAGGGCGGGACATCGGTGACCGCGACATCCAGCCGGAGCCGGGTGTGACGCAGCGGGTGGCGCCATACGCCGCCGCGGTCGATCGCGGTGTCGGCCTCGATTTCGGCCACCAGCTCCGGCACGACCAGGGTGACATCGAGGGCCTCGCGGCTGCCCCACGCGGCGGTGAACCGCGCACCGGACCACGGATGGTCGGCCCCGGCGGGGCGGAGGTGTTCGGCGAGCTGGCGGGCGGCGGCCTACTTGAGCGGGACGGTACGGCCGACCGGGCGCAGCCGGCCGGTGTCGTCGTAGCGGCCCAGGACGAGGATGTGGGGGCGGGCGAGGGTGCCGGTAATGACGCCAAGGATCGCTTCCCTGATGATCTGGTGTGTTCAAGCGCATCAGGAGGGGTCTCGTTGAGCGAGTGGCATGTGGAGTGGGTGCCAGATCCAGGCCGGTGGGGAACGCTGCCAGCGCATCGCGCCCTCCCCCGCAGGTCCCCGCCGGGGGCGTCCGACCAGGCTTGCCCAAGAGCAGCGGGACGCACGCCGGGAGCTCGGCATCGAATGGGCCTGAGCTGTCGCTCAGCTTGACCGCACGCGGGCCTGTAAAAGACCCCGGGGCCGTGACAGTCCCCGGGGCACGTGTTGATTCGCCGTGCGAGCGAGAGGGGATTCCTTCTCGCGGTCAGCGCTGTTCGATGGTTTCGTCCCTGGTGGCCGCCTTGACGCGGCGGCTTGCTTTCGTCCTTCTTCTCGGTGCTCATGAAATCCGGATTGGCGTGGCTGTGCCAGAGACCCCAGGTCGCACGACACTCGCGCTGGCCCACACTGGATTCAGGTTCAGCACAACGCGGGGTCCATCAAAGCAAATACTTCGGCTAGCTCTGGGGCGTTCGCCTTGGCCACGCTCTCCACTTCCTGGTCCGCGTAGCACGACAGCCCGTAGGTGAGATCGTTGACGGGACCAGCAGCAGCTGCAGTGCTCGCGTTGGCCATTCCCACGAGCAGAGCACAGATCGCTCCCGCGACAGCCGATGCCGCCCTCTTTCGTGTGCGCACAACCCGCCCCCCATCCCAGACTCGGCCGACAATGTCTTGATAAGCCTGTCCGCACAGGGCATCCCCATGCCGCCGGTGACCCCTTCGGGGGACACCCCGGACGCATGCACCCCGACGGTGGTGGACATGGCGGTGTTGCTGTCCGGCCGTTGAGCCGGACAGCGCCCGGCCCCGGGGCATCGTGGGTGAGTGGGTGGGGTGGTGTCAGCGGAGCGAGGCGATGCCCGGGCGGGTGAATCTTCCTCGCGTACGCGGGGGCCGATCTCATCGAATAAATGCAACTTGCACATAACTTGCACATCTTTACGTGCCTGTTTTCGAGGTCGGCGGCTCGCGGCGACGGCAGGCTGGCACCATGTGAGAGGTCGGGCCTGTGGCCAGGGCCCTAGGGCGTGTCTGACGGGAATGTTCCGGCCGTCGAGCCGTAGCAGGCCCGCACTGGTTTTCATGCGCTCCTGAATGGCTTCCGGCCGCCCCTTACGGTAATCCGTACACCGACTATGAGCGGGAATGCTGCCAGTGAACTCGCTCTCTGCACCGACGCACTGGGGAGGGATCTCATGAACGGCGTTCGCCGATGGGTCGCTGCTTTTGCGGCAGGTGTCCTTCTTCCGCTAGGCACGATTTCACTGGCCTCGCCTGCTCGGGCCGTCGAGCTGGGCAATGTCCTCCGCGACATCAATAACCGCGTCGATGACACCGCCGACATCGTCGGCTCCAACGTTCCCTCCTTGCCCAAGAGCACCTCCGGCACACTCCGGGACCTAAGCGGCGTCGGGGGCCGGCTGCGGGGGCGCTGACCGTGGTGTGCTGAACGGCCGGGACTCGGTGGTGCCAGGAATGGCAGTCATGCACCGTTTGCTATGTTCCGAACAGGTCCGGCACGTTCCACCACGAGACCCCCGTGCGCAGCCAGGGAGTAACCCCGTCGAGACGTTCTTGCGCTGGCGTCAGCACTCCGGCCAGAGCCGGAGCGCTGGCTCCGCGGAGGAGCAGGGGATCGGCGGCCTGACGACGACGGGACCGATGGTGGTCAGGCCGCGGCCGGCATGACCACGGGGACGACCGGGGCCGTCTTCCGGACGGTTGTGCGGGTGAGGCGGCGGGCCATCAGTGATCGCCGCCCAGGTGATGAGCGACTCGCCGACCTGCGGCAGCCTCTCGCGGTCACACCAGTGCCGGCCGGCCCGCATGGCGTACGGGCCATGGACATCACCCCGATGCCCGAGCCGCTGCGGCGGCGGGCGGTGCACCAGCTGGGCTTCGAGGCGGCCCCGAAGTGTTGGCAGGTGCCGCGGTACACCGAACCCGACCAGGCGCACAGCTGGGAGCGGATGGGCGCTGTACCGCGCCCCGGACGCCCCCGACACGCTGGACAAGGCGGCCTTGCTGATCACCGCCTACGGCCAGCGCACCGGCACGGCCACCGACACCCTCGCGTCGTACCTCCAGATCCGGGCAGCAGCGCAGCCGAGCGGCACGGCCGGAAGATGCCGTGCGGGCGCACCCGGCCGGCCTGCTCGGTGAGGAAGCTCCCGAAGGCGGCGGTGAAAGCGCGCCCCACCGGTGGGGGCAGCGCACCGCTGAGCACGCGCGGGAGGCGCAGGACCCGGAAGAGCTGTTCATGGAGGCAGTGCTGCAGGGGCTGACGGCCCGGCTGTGCGACGACATCGACGCGCTCGACCACTACCTGCCGCCACACATCGCGGAGCTGGCGGACAAGGTCGCCGGGGTACTGGAGATGCCACAGCCGGCCCCCGCGTGATGGTGAGGCCGCGGCGGCGGCCAGAGGTGCCCCCTGCGAGCCGGGCGCCCTGGGCCGTCAGGCGCCGACCCTGGGGCCCGTGACGTACAACGGCGCTCACCCTGCGGCGCTGTAGGG
>NZ_JBPQTV010000300.1:0-7788 GCF_051386515.1 Streptomyces sp. URMC 123
GGGCGGAGGGGGCGGAGGTGACGCCGATCGGCGCCCGGAAGCGGGCGAAGAAGGCCGAGCCGGCCGCCCGGAAGACGGCCGGCTCGGCGAAGAAGTCGACCGGTTCCACGGCTCGTACGCCGGCCGCCTCGCCCAAGCAGACCGGTGGCAAGAAGAGCGCGAGCACGGCGAAGAAGGCGTCGTCGTCCGGGGGGTCGGCGAAGGGCCGGTCGGGCTCGAAGTCGGCGGCGGCCGCGGCGGGGTCGGGGTCCGGCGGTGGCGCGTCCGCGAAGAAGTCGGCGGGCACGGCGGCGAAGAAGACGGCGGCGCCGGCCAGGAAGCGGTCGACGCGGGCCTCGGCGTAGGCGTCGGGCGCCGGCGCGTGAGCACGGCGCGCGACCATCGGCGTAAGTCGGCCCACATCATGTGAACACCGGTGGTACGGAACCAGTCATCGACGGTTCGCCTTCGAAAGCCCGGTACAGCCACTCATACGAGTGGATATCCGATCGCTGGCTCGCGAGCACACCCGAAGCGCGCTTTCCCCCGAGTAGGGTTGGCCGCACCTTGGATTCGATCTGATTCGTCTCTCATCGACTCCCCGCTCGCTCCTGAGCGGGGGCCCGCCACCACGGGGGCAGCGGCCCACGAGAGGGAAGGAGTCCGAGGTATGGCGAGACCACGAAGGAAGCGCCGCCGGCGACGGGACTGGATGCAGCTGGCGGCTCTCGTCCTCACGACGGTCACCGCCGTGGCGGGTTGCGTTGAGCAGTTCCTGACGTAGCGGAAGCAGCGGGATCGGTTCCCGGCTCATCCGACGCGAGGGGAACACGATGGTGGGCACTACGGACGAAGGGTCGCGGTTCGCATTGGCGAGCCCGGCCGGTGTCTAGTCGGCCGGGCCCACACAACGCCTCGCACGCGAGGGCCTGGCTCCGGTCACGACCGGAACCGGGCCCTTCGTGTCGCATGCGAGAGATCGCTCGCCCGCGTCGGGCCCGCACCACTCCCTGGCCACAGGCCGACGTCCCGCGACGGCGTGCCGCCTCGCGATGACGCTCCTTGATGACTGAGAGTGTTCGATGCTGCACATTGTGAGGATCACTCTAGCGCGCAAACCGCCACATCGGCGGGCTCGGCAGGGTTCTTCACCAGGGCAGCGGGGTGGCGATGGTGACGCGCCGGGTGGCGAAGGGGTGGCGAAAGAACGGATAGAAAGATCGTTTCGTTTACGTACAACCAGGTCAGCGCGGGTCATGGGACCAGGTGTGCGGGTGGCGAGGGGTGGCGAACAGGATCGACCATCCGTGGCCGGATCGACCCGTCCGTGGCCGGAAACGCGTCGGCGTGACCGATGCCCCTCGCGGCCCCGGGCGCGTCGCCACCGTTCGCCCCGCCACCAGGCCCCGCCGGGGCGTACGACAAAGCGGCCTCTGATCTACGTTTCCGCAGACCAGAGGCCGCTTTTCATCCACGTGGCGGGTGCAGGGTTCGAACCTGCGTAGGCGTAAGCCGACAGATTTACAGTCTGCTCCCTTTGGCCGCTCGGGCAACCCGCCGGGGATGTGGCCCGGGTCCCGCCGCTTTCGCCGCGGTGTTCCCTGGCAACGACGTAAACCATACCCGATGCCGGGGGGTGCTTCGCCACCTGGTCGATCACCGAAGGATCGCGAGGGAGGGTGGCTAGGCTGGCGGCTGCGGTTCGAGGGTTGGACCGCCGTCCTGAACGAATCTATGTACGAGGAGCCAACTCAAGATGGCCGACTCCAGTTTCGACATCGTCTCGAAGGTCGAGCGGCAGGAGGTCGACAACGCCCTCAACCAGGCGGGCCGCGAGATCTCGCAGCGCTATGACTTCAAGAACGTCGGAGCCTCCATCGAGTGGTCGGGCGACAAGATCGAGATGCGCGCCAACAGCGAGGAGCGGGTCAAGGCGATCCTCGACGTCTTCCAGTCCAAGCTGGTCAAGCGCGGCATCTCGCTGAAGTCCCTGGACGCGGGCGAGCCGCAGGCCTCGGGCAAGGAGTACAAGATCTTTGCCACGATCGAGGAGGGCATCTCCCAGGAGAACGCCAAGAAGGTCGCCAAGATCATCCGCGATGAGGGCCCCAAGGGCGTCAAGGCGCAGGTCCAGGGCGACGAGCTGCGGGTGTCCTCCAAGAGCCGCGACGACCTCCAGGCCGTCCAGCAGCTGCTCCGGGAGAAGGACCTGGACTTCGCGATCCAGTTCGTGAACTACCGCTAGCCGGGCCCTTCCGCCGGCACATCCGGTGCGTCCACGGCCCCCGGCGCGTCCACTCGACGCGCCGGGGGCCGTGGTTTCGTCAGCGCGCGGCGAAGGGGCGGTCGGAGGGGACGATCTCCCGCCCCAGGGGCATCAGCGAGACCGGGATCAGCTTGAAGTTCGCGATGCCCAGCGGAATGCCGATGATCGTCACGCAGAGGGCGATGCCGGTGACGATGTGGCCGAGGGCCAGCCACCAGCCGGCGAAGATCACCCAGATCACGTTGCCGATCAGGGAGCCGGCTCCCGCGTCACGGCGCTCCACCGTGGTCCGGCCGAACGGCCAGAGCGCGTACGCGGCGATCCGCAGCGAGGCGATGCCGAACGGGATGGTCACGATCAGCACGAAGCAGATCAGGGCCGCGACGACGTACCCGAGGGCCATCCACAGCCCGCAGAGGACCAGCCAGACGATGTTCAGGATGAACCTCATGTGCAGCAGCCTTCCGCGCGTCCGGGTTCCCGGGTCACTTGTCCGTCGCCTTCCCGGCGACTTCTCTCGTCCTTGTCCGTCTCTCTGTCCGTCTCTCTGTCGTCAAGACGCCTTGCCGTGCGGGCCGAGTTGCACACCTCGCGGGCCGGGGACCCTGAAAGACCCCCTAGGGGGCGCCGCGGTGGAACGGCCGGATCAGGGGCGGTGGCCCGCCATCTGTTCCAGCCGGGCGATGCGCTCGGCCATGGGCGGGTGGGTGGAGAACAGCTTGGTCAGGCCCTCGCCGGGCCGGAACGGGTTGGCGATCATCATGTGACTCGCGGTCTCCAGCCGGGGCTCGGGCGGCAGCGGGAGCTGCTTGGTGCCCGCCTCCAGCTTCCGCAGGGCATCGGCGAGGGCGAGCGGGTCGCCGGTGAGCCGGGCGCCCGAGGCGTCCGCCTCGTACTCGCGCGAGCGGCTCACGGCGAGCTGGATGAGGGAGGCCGCGATCGGCCCCAGGAGCATGATCAGCAGCATGCCGAGGAGGCCGGGGCCCTCCTCGTCGTCGGAGCGGCCCAGCGGGATCAGCCAGCCGAAGTTGACCAGGAACATCACCACGGAGGCGAGCGCTCCGGCGACCGACGAGATGAGTATGTCGCGGTTGTAGACGTGGCTGAGCTCATGGCCGATGACCCCGCGCAGCTCGCGCTGGTCCAGGATGCGCAGGATGCCGTCGGTGCAGCAGACCGCGGCGTTACGGGGATTGCGGCCGGTCGCGAAGGCGTTGGGCGCCTGGGTGGGCGAGATGTACAGCCGGGGCATCGGCTGGCGGGCGGCGGTCGAGAGCTCGCGCACCATCCGGTAGAGCTCCGGGGCCTCGAACTCGCTGACCGGTCGGGCCCGCATGGCGCGCAGGGCCAGCTTGTCGCTGTTCCAGTAGGCGTACGCGTTGGTGCCCAGCGCCACCAGGACGCCGATCACCAGCCCCGTACGCCCGAAGAGACTGCCGATGACGATGATGAGCGCGGACAGTCCCCCGAGGAGTACGGCGGTCTTCAGCCCGTTGTGCCGGCGGTGCACGGTACGCCCTCCCAGTGGTACGGGGGAACCTCTTGCTCTGGTCGGTCCACCTTCCAGTGGACCCTCCCGTACTGGTCAACGCCAGGCGACGGCCCCGGGTTCCCCAAGGCCGCAGGTGGGCGGGGGCGGGCAGGCTCTCAGAGCAGCGTCTGGGCCGCGAAGCGCAGGACGAGCTGCGGGGCGCCCGAGAGGACGACACCGGCCGCGGCCGCGAGGGCGATGGCCACGGTGAGCGGCGCCGGGACCGCGAGCCGGGCGGCGACGGCCACCGCTCCCCCGCCGGCGACGGCCCCCTCGTCCCCGGTCTCCGCCGCTGCCGGGGCCTTGGCCTCCGCGCCGCGGAAGAGGAGCGCGGTCCACTGGAGGTAGTAGTACAGCGCGATGACGACGTTCACGGCCATGACGACGGCCAGCCAGCCCAGGCCCGCGTCGACCGCCACGGAGAAGACGGTGACCTTGGCGAAGAGGCCGATGATGCCCGGGGGCAGGCCGGCCAGGCAGAGCAGGAAGAAGCCCAGGGCGAGCGCCGCGGCGGGCCGGGTGGCGTAGAGGCCGCGGTAGTCGTCCAGGCGGTTGGCCGGGCTCGTACGGGCCACCAGGGCGGCGACCGCGAAGGCGCCGAGGTTCACGGCGGCGTACATCAGGGCGTAGGCGACCGTGGAGCCGATGGCGCGGCCGGGGTCGTCGGTGGAGGCGGCGGCCGCGATCGGCACCAGGAGGTAGCCGGCCTGGCCGACGGAGGACCAGGCCAGCAGCCGCACCGCGCTGTGGGCGCGCCCCGGCGCCTGGCGCAGGGCGGCGACGTTGCCGGCGGTCATGGTGAGCGCCGCCAGGACGGCCACGGCCGGGCCCCAGACGTCCCCGTACGACGGGAAGGCGACGACCGTCACCAGGATGAGCCCGGAGAAGCCGACCGCCTTGCCGATGACCGACAGATAGGCGGCGACCGGCAGGGGCGCGCCCACGTACGTCTCGGGGACCCAGAAGTGGAAGGGCACGGCGGCGGTCTTGAAGGCGAAGCCGACCAGGGTCAGCGCGACGCCGGCGGTGGCCAGGGTGTCGAGCCGGCCGGGGACGTCCGCCAGGCCGCGGGCGATCTCCGTGAGGTGGAGGCTGCCGGTGGCGGCGTACACGAAGCTCATGCCCAGCAGGGTGACGGCGGTGGCGGTGACCGAGGACAGGAAGAACTTCAGGGCCGCCTCGGAGGAGAGCCGGTCGCCGTGGCGCAGACCGACCAGGGCGAAGGCGGGCAGCGAGGCGACCTCCAGGGCGACGACGAGCGTGGCCATGTCGCGGGAGGCGGGCAGCAGCGCGGCGCCGGCCGCGGAGGAGAGCAGCAGGAACCAGAACTCGCCCGCGGGCAGGCGGGTGTCGGTGACGGCGGTCATCGACAGCAGGGCGGTCAGCAGCGCCCCGCCGAGCACCAGGAACTGGACGACGAGGGTGAAGTGGTCGGCCGCGTAGCTGCACACCGCGGGGTCGGCGGTGAGGCAGAAGGTGCGCCGGTCGCCGTCGAGGAGGGGCAGCAGCGCGAGGGCGGCCAGGAGGAGGCCGCCGAGGGAGACCGGCCCCAGGAGGCGCTTGCGGCCCTCGGGCAGGAAGAGGTCGACCACGAGCACGGCCAGGGCGGTGACGGCCGCGATGGTGGGCGGGGCGATGGCGAGCCAGTCGACGGACTGGACGACGTTCTGGGTCATCAGCGGCCTGCTCCGAGGAGGGTCTGCACGGCGGGGTCGGTGAGCCCGAGCAGGGCGGCGGGCCAGAGTCCGGCGAGGACGGTGAGGGCGACGAGCGGGGTCCAGGCGGCGAACTCGTAGCCGCGGACGTCGGGCAGCGGGCCGCGGGGTGAGCCGGCGGCGGTCGGCGGGGTGGCGTCCGGGGCCGTCGCGGCGCTGCCTCCCGTGGCGGCCGCGGCGCCGGCCGCGGCTGTGGCGGCGCCCTTGGCCGTCGCGGTGCCGGCCGCGGCCGCCGGGCCGCCGTCCGGGTCGCCCATGCAGACGCGGCGCACCACGACCAGCAGATAGGCGGCGGTGAGCAGGGTGCCCAGGCCCGCCAGGGCCATGAAGGTCAGGAACGCCGGGCGGCTGAGGCCCTCGGCGGGGCGGAAGGCACCGAACATCGCCAGCATCTCGCCCCAGAAGCCGGCCAGCCCGGGCAGGCCGAGGGAGGCCACCGCGCCGAAGGCGAGGAGGGCGCCCAGGCGCGGGGCCCGGCCGTAGAGGGCGGCGCCGGTGGCCCCGGAGAGGGTGTCCAGGTCGGTGGAGCCGTAGCGCTCCTTGACCGCTCCGACCAGGAAGAACAGCAGGCCGGTGATGAGGCCGTGGGCGACGTTGGCGAACAGCGCGCCGTTGACGCCGGTGGGGGTGAGGGTGGCGATGCCCAGCAGGACGAAGCCCATGTGGCCGACGGAGGAGTAGGCGATCAGCCGCTTGAGGTCGCCCTTGGCGCCGGTGCGGGCCAGCGCGAGGCAGGCCAGGGAGCCGTAGATGATGCCGACGACGGCGAAGGCGGCCAGATAGGGCGCGAAGGTGTGGGCGCCGTCGGGGGCGATGGGCAGCACGATGCGGACGAAGCCGTAGGTGCCCATCTTCAGCAGCACCCCGGCGAGCAGCACGGAGCCGACCGTGGGGGCGGCGGTGTGGGCGTCCGGGAGCCAGGTGTGCAGCGGCCACATGGGGGTCTTCACGGCGAGGCCGACACCGATCGCGAGGACGGCGATCAGTTGCGTGGTGTGACCGAGCGAGGACCCGTTGTCAGTGGCGAGTGCCACCATGTCGAACGTGCCGCCCTTGAGACCGACGAGGAGGAGGCCGAGCAGCATGACCACGGAGCCGAGCAGGGTGTAGAGGATGAACTTCCAGGCGGCGGCCTGCCGCTGCTCGCCGCCCCAGCGGGCGATGAGGAAGTACATCGGGATGAGCACCATCTCGAAGGCGAGGAAGAACAGCAGCAGGTCGAGGACGGCGAAGCTGGCCAGGGTGCCGGACTCGAGGACGAGCAGCAGGGCGACGAAGCCCTTGGCGGAGGGGCCCTGCGGCATGCGGAAGTACGAGTAGAGGGCGCAGAGGAAGGTCAGCAGCGCCGTCAGGACGACGAGGGGGAGGGACACGCCGTCGACGCCGAGGTGGAGGCGGACGTCGAGGGCCGGAATCCAGCTGATGTCGGTGGTGGCCTGCATCGTCGCCGGGCGGTCGTGGTCGAAGCCGACGGCGAGGGCGACGGACAGGGCGAGGACGGCGCCCGTCACGGTCACCCCGTGGCGCAGCACGGCCTGCTCGGGGCCGCGCCCGCGCAGCCCGGGCGGGGCGGGCAGCAGGCCGCCGACGGCGCCGACGAGGGGGAGGACGACGATGGCCGCGAGGAGGAACTGCATGGCGGTGTGATTCACGGGTCAGGCCCCCGCTGCGAGAAGGACGGCGGCGACGGCCAGGACGACGGAGCCGGCGAGGACGGCGCTGACATAGGTCTGCACATTGCCGGTCTGGGCGCGGCGGACGGCCGTGCCGAGCAGCCGGGCGCCGCTGCCGGCGCCGCGCACATAGGTGTCGACGACCTCGCGGTCGAGGAAGCGGACGAGGCTCGCGCCGGCGCGCACCGGGCGGACGAAGAGGGCCGTGTAGAGGGCGTCGAGGTGGAAGCCCTGGGCGGCGTGGCGGTGGAGGGGGCCCAGCAGGAGCCGGCCGGGGTCGGCGGGGTCCCTGGCCGCGACCGGGTCGCCGTAGACCTCCTCGTGGGTGGCGATGGCCTCGATCTCGGTGAGGGCCGGCTCGGCGTGGGGGTGGGCGGTCACCGCGCCGAGCGGGGTGCGCGCCGCGGCGGCGGTGGTGTGCCGCCAGGCGGCGTAGGTGACGAGCGCGCCGGCGAGGGCGAGGCCGGTGCCGACGACGGAGGTAGTGAGGGTCGGGGCGAGCGAGTGGTCGTCGAACCAGCCGGGCAGCACGCCGACGGCGACGCCGAGGGCGGTGGTGGGGACGAACAGCACCCACAGCACGGCGTTCATGACGAAGGGGGTGCGGACGGGGTGGCCCTGGGG
>NZ_JBPQTV010000301.1:0-7768 GCF_051386515.1 Streptomyces sp. URMC 123
GGCCGCACCCCTGCCGCCGCGGCCGGGGTGCGGCCCCCACCTCAGCCGGCGGCAGCCGCGTCGCACTCCTGTCCCCGCAGCGCCCGCGCCAGGTCGTCGCGGCCCTCCAGCACCAGCCGGCGCAGCGCCGGCGCCGCCGACTCGTGCGTCCGCAGCCACGCGTCCGCCAGCTCCAGCGTCCGCGCGTCGCCCTGGAGCAGGGGGAACAGCCCCCGCACGATCGCCATCGCGATCTCGATGGACCGCTCCCGCCAGACCCGCTCCAGCGCCTCGAAGTACTTCGGCGCGTACGGGGCGATCAGCTCCCGCTGGCCGGGCTGGTCGAAGCCGGAGATGGTGGCCTCGACGAGGGCGTTCGACAGGTGGTCGGACTCGATGACATCGCCCCAGGCGCGCGCCTTGACCTCGGCGGAGGGCCGGGCCGCCAGGCACCGCACCTGGTGCCGCCGGCCGGACGCGGTGTCGTCCCGGGCGAGCTCGGCGGCGATGGCGTCCTCGTCGGCGGCGCCGTGCGCGGCGAGCGGCTCCAGCAGGGCCCAGCGCAGCTCCTGGTCGATGTCCAGGCCGTCGATCCGCGCGCCGCCCTCCAGCAGGCCGCGCAGGAGCTGGAGGTCGGCGGGGGCCTCGGCGAGCGCGCCGAAGAAGCGGGCCCAGGCGAGCTGGTGCCCGCTGCCGGGCTCGGCGAGCCGCAGCTCGCGCAGGGCCGCGGAGGCCAGCTCCCGCCCGGCCGCCGCCCGCCACGCGGGCGCGGTGTAGTGGACGAGGGCCGAGTGCGCCCAGGCGTGCAGCATCTGGAGGACGCCGATCTCGCTCTCGTGCCCGGCGAACCGGCCCACCAGGCCGAGGAAGTCGCGGGCGGGCATCAGCCCGTCCCGGGTGAGGTTCCACAGCGCGGACCAGCACAGCGCGCGGGCGAGCGGGTCGCTCATCTCGCCGAGGTGGCCGCGCAGGGTGTCGAGCGAGGTCTCGTCGAAGCGGATCTTGCAGTAGGTGAGGTCGTCGTCGTTGACGAGGATCAGCTCGGGGCGCTCGGCCCCGGCGAGCTCGGGGACGGCGGTGCGCGGCCCGGCCACGTCCACCTCGGCGCGCGCGTAGCGCACGAGCGCGCCGTCCGCGTCCTGCCGCCGGTAGAGGCCGACGGCGACCCGGTGCGGCCGCAGCTCCCCGTCGGGCGTGGCGGCCTCCTGGAGGACGGCGAGCTCGGTGATCCGGCCGGCGGCGTCGCAGGTGACGTGCGGGGTGAGGGAGTTGACGCCGGCGGTCTGGAGCCAGGCGCGCGACCACTGGGCCATGTCCCGGCCGGAGGTCTCCGCGAGCACCTCCAGCAGGTGCTCCAGCCGGGTGTTGCCGTAGGCGTGCCGCTTGAAGTAGCGGCGGGCGCCCTCCAGGAAGGCGTCCCGGCCCACGTAGGCGACGAGCTGCTTGAGGACGCTGGCGCCCTTGGCGTAGGTGATGCCGTCGAAGTTGAGCTTGGCGTCCTCCAGGTCGCGGATGTCCGCGGTGACCGGGTGGGTGGAGGGCAGCTGGTCGGCGCGGTACGCCCACGCCTTGCGCCGGTTGGCGAAGGTGATCCAGCCGTTGCGGAAGCGGGTGGCCTCCACCTGCGAGAGGGCGCCCATGAAGTCGGCGAAGGACTCCTTGAGCCAGAGGTCGTCCCACCACTCCATGGTGACCAGGTCGCCGAACCACATGTGCGCCATCTCGTGCAGGATGACGTTGGCCCGGTTCTCGTACGACGCCTCGGTCACCTTGCCGCGGAAGACGAACTCCTCGCGGAAGGTGACACAGCCCGGGTTCTCCATGGCGCCGATGTTGTACTCGGGCACGAAGGCCTGGTCGTACTTCCCGAACGGGTACGGGTAGTCGAAGTGGTCGTGGAAGAAGTCCAGGCCCTGCTTGGTGACGGTGAAGATGTCCTCGGCGTCGAAGTGCTTGGCCAGGGACTTGCGGCAGAGCGCGCCGAGCGGGATCTCCAGCAGGCCGCCGTCGGGCAGCCGACGGCTGTACTGGTCGGCCACGTAGTGGTACGGGCCGGCCACCACGGCCGTGATGTAGGTGGAGATGGGCCGGGTGGGGGCGAAGCGCCAGACGGCGGCGTCGCCGTACTCGCCGGTGGGCTCGGGGGTGCCGGTCCGCGGGCTGTTGCTGATGACGGTCCAGTCGGCGGGCGCGGTCACGGTGAAGGTGAAGGGCGCCTTGAGGTCGGGCTGTTCGAAGGTGGTGAACACCCGGCGGGCGTCGGCCGGCTCGTACTGGGTGTAGAGGTAGACCTCGCCGTCCTCGGGGTCGGCGAACCGGTGCATGCCCTCGCCGGAGCGGCTGTAGGCGCACTGCGCGTCGACCACCAGTTCGTTGTCGGCGGCGAGGCCGTCCAGGGCGATCCGGGAGCCGTCGAAGACGGTGGCCGGGTCCAGCGCGCGCCCGTTGAGCACGACCGAGGAGACGGCCGGCGCCACGAGGTCGGCGAACGTCGACGCGCCCGGCTCGGCGCAGCGGAAGCGGATCGTGGTGGTGGAGCGGAAGGTGCGGGGCTCGGAGCCGCCGACCGGGGAGGCCGCCGAGCGCAGATCGAGTGAGACGTCGTACCCGTCCACCGTCAGCAGGCGGCTCCGCTCACGGGCCTCGTCGCGAGTCAGGTTCTCACCGGGCACTGGCGCTCCTTTTGTGTGGTGCTCGACCGTTTCGCATCTTGCCATGCGCGCCGGGGGCGCGGCAGGAGGTGTCCGGACATGGCCGGGAGCCCCCGCACGCGCCACGCGTGCGGGGGCTCACCGTTTCCGCCTGTCCGTGAAGGTTGAGAAGACGATCACGCGACAGGAGGCTTCGCGGAGGCAGGGGCCTCAGGGCCTCGGCGCCCGAAGGGTTCGGGCGCCCGAAGGACTCGGGGGCCTCAGGGGGCGAGGAGCAGCCCCGTGGCCCGCTCCTTGGCCGCGGCGTACCGCTTGGCCACGTCCTGCCAGTTGACGACGTTCCACATCGCCTCGATGAAGTCCACCTTCTGGTTCTTGTACTGCAGGTAGAAGGCGTGCTCCCAGGCGTCGAAGACGAGGATCGGCACGGAGCCCTGGCCGACGTTGCCCTGGTGGTCGTACACCTGCTCGACGATCAGCCGGCCGCTCAGCGGCTCGTACGCCAGCACGCCCCAGCCCGAGCCCTGGGTGGTGGCGGACGCCTTGGACAGCTGCGTCTTGAACTTGGCGAAGGAGCCGAAGGACTCGGCGATGGCGTCGGCGAGCTCGCCCACGCCGTCCTTCTCCAGGGGCTCGCCGCCGCCGCCCCGGGTCATGTTGGTCCAGTAGATGCTGTGCAGGATGTGGCCCGAGAGGTGGAAGGCCAGGTTCTTCTCCAGGCCGTTGATCGAGCCCCACTGCTCCTTGTCGCGGGCCTCTTCGAGCTGCTCCAGCGTGTCGTTGGCGCCCTTGACGTACGCCGCGTGGTGCTTGTCGTGGTGCAGCTCGATGATCTTCGCGTCGATCGTCGGCTGGAGGGCCGAGTAGTCGTACGGGAGCTCAGGAAGTGTGTAGATGGCCATGCCCATCGCCCTTCGACAACGCTTATTGCAATGAACTTGCAAGTGCACGCTATCAGCAGCACCGGCTGACGCCACCTCAAGGTCCACTGGCTCCGCACAAAGACGGAGGCGGCCTAGGACTTCTGTACCGAAGTCCTAGGCCGCCTCGTACGGGCCGATGTCGGACGGTGTCCGCTCCCGTGGGATCAGACGGTGTCCGCCGGGGTCTTCTCCGGGGTGGGCGCCGGCGGGACGCGCCGCTGCCGCACATAGCCCACGATCGCCAGCACCACCGTCAGCCCGCCCGTGAAGCACAGCTGTGTGCGGGTGTCGCCCTCGCGGAGCATCAGCAGCAGGATCGCGATCACGCCCGCCAGGGCCACCCAGGTGAGGTAGGGGAAGGCCCACATCCGCACGGTCAGCCGCTCGGGCTGCTCCCGCTCCAGTTGGCGCCGCATCCGCAGCTGGGCGGCGGCGATGAAGCCCCACACCACCAGCACGGCCGCGCCGACCATGTTCAGCAGCCACTTGAAGACCGTCTCCGGCCACCAGTAGCTGAACAGCACCGCCAGGAACCCGAAGGCGGAGGAGGCGACCACCGCCCGGCGCGGCACCCCGCTGCTCACCTTGCCCAGGAAGCGCGGGCCCTCGCCGCGGGCGACCAGGGAGTACGCCATCCGGGAGGCGCCGTAGATGTTGGCGTTCATCGCGGAGAGCAGGGCGGCCAGGATGACCACGTTCATGATCTGGCCGGCGGCCGGGATGGACAGGTGATCCAGCACCGCGACGTACGGGCCGCTCCTGACCGCCGGGTCGTCCCACGGCACGACGGTCACGATGACCACCATCGAGCCGACGTAGAAGAGCGCGATCCGCCACATGGCCGTGCGCACCGCCTTGGCCACCGCCTGGCGCGGGTGCTCGGACTCGGCGGCCGCGATGGTGACCGTCTCCAGCCCGCCGTAGGCGAACACGGAGGCCAGCAGGCCGACCACCAGGCCGTTGAGGCCGTTGGGCAGGAAGCCGCCGTCGTGCAGCAGGTTGTCGGTGCCCGGCGCGTCCGTGCCCGGCAGCACCCCCAGGATCGCCAGCGTGCCCAGCACCAGGAACGCGGCGATCGCGAAGATCTTCAGGGCGGCGAACCAGAACTCGAACTCGCCGAAGTTCTTCACGGCCGCCAGGTTGGTGCCGCAGAACACCGCCATGAAGAGGGCGACCCACATCCAGGAGTCGGTGCCGGGGAACCAGCTCGTCATGATCCCGGCCGCGCCGATCGCCTCGGCGGCGATGCCCACGCACAGCAGCGTCCAGAACATCCAGCCCGCGGTGAAGCCGGCCCAGGGGCCGATCGACCGCTCGGCGTGCACCGAGAAGGACCCCGAGGCCGGGTTGGCGGCCGACATCTCGCCGAGCATCCGCATCACCAGCAGCACCAGCAGACCGGAGGCGGCATAGGCGAGCACGATGGAGGGACCGGCGGCCGCGATGCCCGCGCCGGAGCCGACGAAGAGGCCGGCGCCGATGACCCCACCCAGCGCGATCATCGAGAGATGGCGCTGCTTGAGGCCGTGCGAGAGCGGGGTGCCGCTCGAGGAATCAGGGGCCTGGGCGGCCCCGTCGGCCTGGGCGCGCGGTGGCGCGTCGGGCACGGATGTCCGGTTCATGGGCAATCTTGTCCATAACGTGAGAATGCCAGGGGTCGCATCAGTGTGCGGGTGAGCAGGGTTCAGGACAACAGTCCGAACAGCATTGACCGATATGCGGACGCCGTGATGACTCTCCGTGTCCGGTGTGTCATCAGGAGCGGTTTTCGATCACACTGCGTGCGTGTTGCACGTTTTCGGCGGGGCGGAGCATCGGGCGTTTCAGGCCCGCGCGCGGCGCTCCCGCCACTCCCGCAGGCCCGCCACCAGCAGCACCGCGCCGGTCGCCGCGCCCGACCACATCACCTGCGGGCGGGCCGCGTCATCGGTGAGCATCAGCCCCAGCACCGCGCCCATCGCCGCCAGCGCCACCCAGGTGAGATAGGGGAAGCCCCACATCCGCAGCGTCAGCCGCTCCGGCGCCTCCCGCTCGATGCGCCGCCGCAGCCGCAGCTGGGAGGCGGCCACCAGGCCCCAGACCACCAGCAGCACCGCGCCCACCGCGTTGAGCATGTAGAGGAACACCGAGTCGGGCCACTTCAGATTGAGCAGCACCGAGACGAAGCCGAACGCCACCGACGCCAGCACCGCCCGCACCGGCACCCCGCCGCGCGTCACGGTCAGCAGCGCCCGCGGCGCCTCGCCCCGCTCCGCGAGCGAGAAGATCATCCGCGAGGAGCCGTAGAGGTTGGCGTTGAGCGCCGACAGCAGCGCCACGAACACGACCACGTTCATGATCTGCCCGGCGGCCGGCACCCCGATGTGGTCCAGCACCGCCACGTACGGGCTCTGCCCCGGCCGCATCGCCGTCCACGGCAGCACGGTCACGATCACCAGCATGGAGCCGACGTAGAAGAAGAGGATGCGCCACACCGCGCTGCGCACCGCGCGGGCCACGGCGCGGGCCGGGTCGTCGGACTCGGCGGCGGCGATGGTGACGACCTCGAGACCGCCGAACGCGAAGATCACGGCGAGCACCCCGGAGACCACCCCGGCCCAGCCGTTGGGCAGCAGCCCGCCCTGCCCGGTCAGATTGGTCAGCCCCACCGGCGAGGTGTCCGGCAGCACGCCGAACACGGCCAGCGTGCCCAGCCCCAGGAAGAGCACGATCGCGCCGACCTTCAGGGCGGCGAACCAGAACTCGAACTCACCGAAGTTCTTCACGGCGGCCAGATTGGCGCCGGTGAAGACCAGCATGAAGATCAGCACCCAGGCCCACTGCGGCACCGAGGGCGCCCAGCCGTGGGCGATCTGCGCCGCGCCGGTGGCCTCCACCGCCAGCACGACCACCAGCAGGAACCAGTAGAGCCAGCCGACGGTGAAGCCGGCCCAGCGGCCCAGCGCCCGCTCGGCGTGCACCGAGAACGACCCGGAGGCCGGCATCGCGGACGACATCTCGCCGAGCATCCGCATCACCAGCATCGCCAGCGCGCCCGCGATCAGATACGACAGCACGATCCCGGGGCCCGCCACGGCGATCCCGGCGCCCGAGCCCACGAAGAGCCCGGCGCCGATCACCCCGCCCAGGCCCAGCATGGTCATGTGCCGCTGCTTCAGACCGTGCGAGAGCGGCTCCGGTTCGGTGCCGGTGATGCCGGCAGGCTCCGCGGCGGGGGGTGCGTCGTGCATGGCGCTCGTAACTCTCACTGGGTGACGTCCTGCGTCACTTTGGTGGGACTCCACAGTCTCTCCCCGAGGGCTCGCCCGCCGCAAAACGATTCGGCCACCACGGGCTCCCGCGTGACGAGCATCACGTGAGCTGCGAAGACGGGCGCCGCGCGGGGTCCCTTCCGGGGCCCGGCCGTTGTATGGAAGTCACCAAAGCGGAGTTCCGGCCTTTGTCGACCGAACACCGTGATCGCGCGACGGCCCCTCGGCTAACGTCACCGTGTCGTCAACCGTCAGCACCGTCCGAACCCACCGGGAGCCTCGATGAGCACTGCCGCCACCACCACCCGACCGGGAACGGTCCTCGCCGATCTGCTGCCCGCCACCGCGGACTCCCGCGCCCGGCTGCGGGACGCGGCCCTGGTGCTCGGCGGTGCCGCGCTCACCGGCCTCGCCGCGCAGATAGCGGTGCCGGTGCCCGGCTCGCCCGTGCCCGTGACCGGCCAGACGTTCGCCGCGCTGCTCGTCGGCACCTCGCTCGGTGCCCGCCGTGGCTTCCTCTCCCTCGCCCTGTACGCGCTCGCCGGCGTCGCCGGGGTGCCGTGGTTCGCCGGTGGCGCGTCCGGCGCGGCCGGGGCGACCTTCGGCTACGTCCTCGGCATGCTGCTGGCCGGCACGATCGTCGGCGCGCTGGCCCGCCGGGGCGGCGACCGGAGCGTGCTGCGGATGGCCGGCACGATGGCCGTCGGCTCCGCGGTGATCTACGGGATCGGCGTGCCGTACCTGGCGCTGGTCGCGCACATGTCGCTCGGCGAGGCGGTGGCCGCCGGGATGACGCCGTTCCTGATCGGTGACGCGCTGAAGGCGGCGCTGGCGATGGGGCTGCTGCCGACGGCCTGGAAGCTGCTGGACCGCCGCGGCTGACGGTCACCGGCCGCTCCGAGAACGCGGGGAAACGGGAACACCGAGGGGGGGGGGGGGGGGGGGGGGGGGGGGGGGGGGGGGG
>NZ_JBPQTV010000302.1:0-7752 GCF_051386515.1 Streptomyces sp. URMC 123
GCGGGGGCGCGGGCGTAGGGGCGGTGGGCCCGGTCGGCCGCGACCCCGGTGCGCGGGCCGGCCGGGGCCACCGCCGGTCTCAGTCGGCCACGGCGCGGCGTACGGCGGCGGCGAGTTCGGCGATCTGCCGCTGTGACACCTCGGCGGACAGGATCGCCTGCGACCCGTGGAACGTGCCGGGCCACTGGTGCAGTTCGACCGAGACGCCCGCCCGCAGCAGGCGCAGCGCGTAGTCGATGTCCTCGTCGCGGTTCGGGCAGAGCTCAGCGGTGGCGATGTGGGCGGGCGGCAGGCCGGACAGGTCGGCGGCGCGCGCGGGGGCGGCGTACGGCGTGGCGGGCGCGGAGCCCAGGTAGTGCCGCCACGAGGCGGTGAGTTTGTCGCGGTTCATCCAGGGCGTCCCGGTGAAGTTCCGCTGCGACCAGGTCTCCTGCCGGTCGTCGAGCTGCGCCTGGTTGAGCAGTTGGAAGCGGATCGGCGGCCCGTGCTGGTCGCGCGCCCGCAGCGCCACCGCGGCGGCGAGCCCCGCCCCGGCGCTGTGGCCTCCGACCGCGATCCGCTCCGGATCGATGCCGAGCTCCGCCGCGTGCTCGGCCGTCCAGAGCAGCGCGGCGTAGGCGTCGTCCAGGGCGGCCGGGAACGGGTGCTCGGGGGCCAGGCGGTAGTCCACCGAGATCAGCACCGCGCCGGAGCCGTCCGCCAGCCGGGCGGCCCACGGGTGCTCGGTGTCCAGGTCACCCATGACGAACCCGCCGCCGTGCAGCCAGACGACGGCGCCCCGTGCCTGGTGCGGGCGGTAGATCCGCACCGCCACGTCGGGATCGGCCGGCACCGTACGGTCCTCGATCTCCATTCCCGTGGTGTCCGGGGGCGGCAACGTGGCGGCCAGGGCGGCCAGGTTCTTGCGCTGGCCGACCGGGTCGGTCAGATCGGCCTTGGGGAACAACGGTACGAACGCTTCGAGTTCTGGGTCCATGTCGGCCATCCTGACGGCCGCCATCCCTCGCGATCACCCGCCGCCCGTCGGGCATCCCCCGCGGATGACGCGCCGATCGGCGCCTATCCTCCTGCCATGGAGGCACTGGCCGTACGGCTGTCGCAACTGGACGCGCACGTCGAGGGCGCCCTGCGCGTCATCATGTTCTACGACACGCTGATGCGCCGGCGGGTGGATCTCCCGGCGCTCGCCCGGGCCTCGGCGGGCCTGGCCGAGTGCGTGGTCGGGATGCGGCTCCATGGCGCGGGGCGGGCGATCCGCGTCGCGCCCGACGGCAGGGAGATGTCCGCCCCGCCGGCGCCCGCGTCGGCCACGGCGCCGATCACCCTCGACGAGGAGGAGATCGGCACGGTGTGGCTGGAACGCCCCGCCGCGCCCGGCGCCCCCGGCTCGTACGACCTCGACCAGCTGCTGCTCGACCGGCTCGCCATCGCCGCCGCGACGGTCGTCGAGCGGTACGGCCCGGCCCGTACCACCATGGCCGACCCCGCGCTCGTGGAGTTGGTGATCAGCTCCGACAGCGACGAGGCGGCCAGGGCGCGGGCGCTGCGGCTCCTGGGTTTCGCCGCGGGCGTGCCGGTCCACGTCGTCGCCGTACGGTCGCGGCTCGCGCTCGACCGGATCGGCGCCCTGATCTGCCCGGCGCGCCCGGTGAAGGCGGCACCGCTCGCGGACGTGGGCGTCGTCCTGGCGACGAGCGTGGACCGGGCCGGGTTCCCGGGGGACGTACGCGGGGGCATCGGCGCCGCCGAGAGCCCCGACCGGTCCTGGCAACAGGCCCGCACCGCGCTCCGCTTCACCACCCCGCGCCGGCCGGTCGTCCACTACGACGACCTGGGCGCGCTGGCCCTGCTCGCCCAGGTGCCCCAGGGCACCGCGCGGGACAACGCCGACGTGGCCGCGATCGCCCGCATCGCGGGCAACCCGGGAGATCTGGAGACCCTGGACGCCTACTGCGCCACCGGCTCCCTGCGCCGGGCCGCCGACCTCCTCCACCTGCACCACAGCAGTGTGGCCCGCCGCCTCGATCAGATCGCCAAGGCCCTGGGCATCGAACTCACCGAGCCCACCGGCCTGATACGGGCCACGCTCGCCCTCACGGCATGGCGGCTGCTCGACGGCTGAGCGCCTGACGCTCGCGCGGCCGACTGCCCCGTTGGACCGCGCAAACAGACCAACGGGGCCTTCTCACGCTCCCGTTGGCCGTACCCGCGAACCGGACGCAGCGCGCGGGAAGGGGACTCATGACAGCGCCGCTGTCACCAGTTGGCGGATCTCCTCGGCGGACACGCCGCCGCCGTTCACCAGGCGGTCGAAGATCAAACCGTCCACGCAGGTCAACAGCGTGACGGTGCGGGTCTCGGCGTCCGGGACGCCGTGTGCGGTCAGGAAGTCCTGGACCGCTCGTCGGCCCGCGTTCTCGCGCGGTACGAGGATCTCCCGCAGCTCGGGGTGGTGCACGCTCTCGATGGCGCACGCGTAGCGGGCGAGGGAGCGCCGGCGGCCGTCCCCGGTGAGCCGTCGTTCGGCGAGGGCGACGATCCCGGCCGCCAGGTCGTCGGCGGTCCGCGGCGCCGGCGCCTGCGTTCCCATCTCCTGGAGCTCCGCCTGGTCGAGCGCGACCAGGCGCCGGACCAGTGCGGTGAGCAGCGCCTGGCGGGTGCGGTAGTAGGCGGAGGTGGTGCCGGGCGGCAGGTTCGCCGCCCGGTCCACCGCGCGGTGGGTCAGCCCTCGCGCACCGGTCTCCGCGAGGACGGTGATGGCGGCGTCGGCGAGGAGAGCGCGTCGATCGGTGGGCACCCCGCATTTCTACACCTGTAGGCGGCCGGAGTACTCTTTTTCTACACCTGTAGAAGATCTGGTGCGGGGCGGACGGAGGAGGACCGGGCATGGGCGGAAGCGCGGTAGTGGTCGGCGGCGGCATCGGCGGGCTGGCCGCCGCCATCGGCCTGCGGCTGATCGGCTGGGAGGTGACGGTCGTGGAACGGGCCGCCGCCCTGGCCGATGTGGGCGCGGGCATCTCCCTGCACGCCAACGGGCTGCGCGCCCTCGACGCCCTCGGCGTCGGCGCGGCGGTGCGCGCGGCGGCGCGGCCGCAGTACACCGGGGGCACCCGCACCCCGGGCGGCGGCTGGCTGGCCCGCATGGACGGCGCCGCGCTGGAGCGCGAGCTGGGCACGCCGATCGTCGGCATCCCCCGAGCCGTGCTGCACCGCCTGCTGCGCGAGGCCCTGCCGCCCGAGTGTCTGGTCATCGGGTCCGAGGTGACGTCCGTCGACACCTCGTTCCCCGAGCGGGTACGGGTGCCTCTCCGGGACGGTGCCGTGGACGCGGATCTGGTCGTGGCCGCCGACGGCGTGGGCAGCCGGCTGCGCGCCCGGCTCTTCCCCGCCCACCCCGGCCCCGCCTACAGCGGGTCGACGGTCCTGCGCGCCATCACCGAGCATCCGGTGGCGCTGCGCACCGACTTCGAACTCACCTGGGGGAAGGGCGCGGAGTTCGGCCACATCGCCTTCGCCGACGGGCGGGCCGAGTGGCACGCGGTGCTCAACTCGCCGCCCGGCGTGCGGCACGCGGACGCCCTTGCCGCGTTGCGGCGCCGCTTCGGCGACTGGCACGATCCCATCCCCGCGCTGCTGGACGCGACCCGGCCCGAGGCCGTCCTGCACCACGACATTCACGAGTTGGTGACGCCCCTGCCCGCCTTCACCGCGGGCCGGGTCGCGCTCCTCGGTGACGCGGCCCATGCCATGACGCCCAACCTCGGCCAGGGAGCCTGCCAGGCGCTGGAGGACGCGGCCGGCCTGGCCGCCGCGCTCGCCGGCGAACCCACGGTCGAGTCGGCGCTGACCCGTTACGACGCCGAGCGCCGGCCCCGCAGCCAGTCCGTCGCGCGTGCGGCGCGCCAGGCCGGGCGGATCGGACAGCAGTTGTCCCATCCCCTGGCCATCGCGGCGCGCAACACGGCACTCCGGCTGGCCCCGTCCCGTACGGCCGTCCGGGCCATCCTGCGCCATGCCGACTGGGCGCCACCCCGCCTGGGCTGACGGGGGAACCGGCAGGCGCCATGGCGGGGTGGCGAAACGTGCTGTGGTGACCTCACGGTGCGGACCCGGCCCGTGAGAACCGGCCGTGGAGCCTGACGCCGCCGGACCGGGTCCCGCTGGTCACCGAACGTCGCCGGCCGTCAGTCGAGGCAGAACTCGTTGCCCTCGATGTCCTGCATCACGATGCACGACTCGTTCTCCTCATCGGCGTACAGCGTCTGCACGTGTACCGCGCCGAGCGCGACCAGCCGTGCGCATTCGGCCTCAAGGGCGGCGAGGCGCTCCGCACCCACGAGCCCGGTGCCGACCCGCACGTCGAGATGCACCCGGTTCTTGACGACCTTGCCTTCGGGAACGCGCTGAAAGTACAGTCGCGGGCCCACACCCGAGGGATCACTGCACGCGAACCACGAGCCCCGATCCTCAGGTGACCGCGAGCGATGGAACTCGTCCCACGTGGCGAAGCCCTCCGGCGGCGGCGGTACGACGTACCCCAGAATCTCGCACCAAAAACGAGCGACGCGCTCGGGATCTGCGCAGTCGAAGGTCACTTGGAACTGCCTGATCGTTGACATCGGCGCACCATAGCAGGGGCGGCTCTGTCGTTCATCTCCATTACGGATGCGCCCCTTTGGGGGTGCGGCCGGGCCCCGGAGGCCGGTCACGGGACAGCCCTCAGGGGCAGATCCAGCAGTAGAGGCGCCGGCCGCGGGCGGCGGCCCGGGTGGCGAGGGCGGCCAGGTCGCCCAGGAACTCCGCGAGCCCGTCCGGGTCCGGGGGCGTGTCGAAGGCATCGGACGCGGACCAGTCGCGCGCCACCGCGGCCAGCGACGCGGCGTCACGACCCACGAGGCAGTCGCGGAGGCAATCCGTGAGCGCCAGGCCGACGACCTCGCCCTCCCCCACCATGGCGACCAGGTGACCGCGCCGGCGGTCGGCCTTCACGGCGGCCGCGGGCCTGCCGGTGAGGAGCGCCTCGGCGGGCAGCAGGGCGACCACGGGGTCCACGCCCTTCACCACGACCTCGTCGTAACCGGTGCCCACCGGCTCGCCGTCCTCGCGCACGATCGCCCGTGCCGCGTCGTGATCGTCGGTGGCGGCGTAGTAGCCGAAGAGAACTCCCATGCACCGGATCTTGCCATCCGCCCCTGACAACCGGCGCCGTCCGGAGGGAGCCCGCGCGACGCCGTACGGAATCGGCGCCGTGCGGAATCGACGCCGTACGAAATCGGCGCCCTCGGGCAGCGGTGCCGCATGAGGTCGGCGGCGCGCCGGCCGCGAACCGGCCCCCGCCACCCGGCCCGGATTCCCGCCACTCCCGCGAGAAAACCGATTCCTCCGACCGTATGACGAGGCGACGAACTCCCTTGACGCGGAGTCAGCTATTCCTTTTTTGGACGTTAATCCAGTAGTCGACGTTCGAACGAACACTTACTCTGCGTATCACGGCGCGCGGAATCGACCGTATACCGGATCACCGGCGACATCCGCGAGCCGGATCGCGGGAGGACATCATGGCGCAGGACATCGAAGCGACGTTCCTCGATTCTCTCGGCCGGCTGGCGCGGAAATTGCAGGCGTGCGACTCGGTACGCCAGGGCGGCCTGGTATTCCGGCTCACCGACCCGGGTGCCGGGGCGTATCGCCTGGAATGCGGCGCCGCCGAACTCCGCATCACGGATGTCTCCGGAGCGGGGGTCGACAGCGAGCCGCTGGTCGAGGTGATCGGCCGGGGGGAGACCCTCTGCGCGATCCTCGACGGCGAGGCCGACGCACGTCAGCGGTTCCTCGCCGGCGGCCTGCGGGTCCGCGGGGACCTGTCCTACCTCAACGACGTGGCGGTGGAACTGGGCCTGCTGTCCAAGCCGCTCTTCGCCGGTCCGCGGTGACCCCGTATCCGACCCGCGCGTCCGCTTCTCGCGACCGGCCGCGCATCCGGCCCCGTATCACGACTCCCTGTCATGTCACCTCAGCGCATTTCTCCGGAGGCGAGGAATCGTGGCCCAGACATTCGGACTCGTCCAGCTTCTGTCCGTGCACAGCACGGGAGCCTGTGTGATGATCGGCCCCCGGCCGGACAACGCCGAAATGCTCAGCGTGCAACACGACGGCACGCCGGCCGGCGCCGCCGACGCGGGAAGCCTCATCGAGACCCTCGCCACCGCGCTCTCGAACTACCGGCCCGTGAGCGCCGTGCACGCCGATGACGACCCGTTCATCACCGGAGTCGTCATCGAATCCGTGTAGCGACTCGTAACGCGTTCGGAGCGAACTCAAGGGGCGAATTCGCCATGGCTGTCACACGAGGCTATGTCCAGGGGCTGAACCAGGCGCAGAACACCGCATGCGTACAGGTGGGCCCGCACCCGAACGCGACGGAGCTGTTTCTGCTGACGATGCGCTCCGGGGACGAGGCGCGGGACGTCCTCAAGCGGACGATGCTGACGTCCCTGACGCACTTCCTGACCGGCGGGCAGGAGGTCGACATCGACCACGACACCGAGTCGGCCGAGATCCTGAGCGTGTCCTCGCCCCGTTACGACGTGGCCGCGCACCCCCTGCAGATGGAGGCCGTCGAGGTCACCCAGGGCATCCAGGACCTGGCCGGCTCCGTGCCGCTGATCGCGGGGAAGCGGACCGCGGTCCGGGTGTACCTCACCTACTACGCCACTCCCGGAGTGACGGTGCGCGGTGAGCTGGCCGTGCGCCGCGGGCCCTCGGAGCCGGTCGTGACGGTTCCGTCGACGGGCACGGCGAGCCTCGACGCCGCGCGCGCCGGGGACATGGCGGCCGCCCGTCACGTCCTGGGCCACAGCCTGACGTTCCTGCTGCCGGACTCCCTCACGGAGGAGGGACCGTTGGCGATCTCCCTCGGCAGCGTCACCGACACTGCGACCGGCAGCCGGCTCGCCGTCGCCCGGGAGCGCAGACCGGTCGTCTGGTTCGGCGCGAGTCCCCCGCTGCGGCTGAGACTGCTGGGGCTGCGGTACACCGCGGGGAACCCCCCGGTCACCCACTCCCCCACCGCCAACGACTTCGCGATGCTGCTGTCGTGGCTGCGCCGCGCCTACCCCGTGGGCCGGGTCATCAGCACGCAGGCGGTCGTGGACGCCACGGCCACCGCCCCCTTCGGCTGCGACGACGCCAACGCCCAGATCCAGGCGCTGCGGGACCTGGACATGAGCGCGGGGGAAGATCAGCGCACGCACTACTACGGCCTGGTGAGCGACGGCGGCCGCGTCAACGGCGGCTTCTTCATGCGCGGCTGCGCGGAGGGGGTTCCGGTCACGAGCCCGGCGCCGGACACCGTGGCCTCCGGCCCGACCGGGGACCCGGCCGGGAGCTTCCCCTGGGACACCGACACCTCGTACGGCGACTGGTACGGGGGCCATGAGCTGGGGCACACCCTCGGCCGGCTGCACCCGGGCTTCTGCGGGGAGTCGAGCGACGACCTCAGGAACTACCCGTACGACGGAGGGCGTCTCGCCGGCTCGGACACGGGCTTCGCCGGGTTCGACGTGGGCGACCCCGCCCTGGGCCTGCCCATGGCCGTGCTGCCCGGCCGCCAGTGGACCGACGTCATGACCTACTGCGAGTTCGAATGGCTCAGCGCCTACACGTACCGGGGCGTCCGCCGGCGCCTCTTCGCCGAGGACCGGATGGGGCCGCGGCCGTCGGCGCGTACGCCATGGTGACCGGGGCCGGCGG
>NZ_JBPQTV010000303.1:0-7750 GCF_051386515.1 Streptomyces sp. URMC 123
GCCAGGCCCAGGTGCTGGTGGAGCGCTTCGTGGCCTCCTCCCTGCCGCCCGGCGCCATCTCCCACCTGAACTACGCGCAGAAGGTGGCGCAGGTCCCCATGGTGCTGTCGCTGATGGTGGTCACGGTGACCTTCCCGATGGTGGCCCGCGCCATGGCCGACGGCGAGGCGGACCGCGCCCGCCGCCGGGTCGAGCGCGATCTGACCCTGGCCGCCCTCGTCGTGCTGCTCGGCGCCGCCTATGTCGTCGCCCTCGCCCCCCAGCTCATCGAGGTGCTGTTCCAGCGCGGCGCGTTCACCGCCCACGACACCGCCGTCACGGCCTCCGTGATGCGGGTCTACGCGCTCGGCCTGCTCGGCCACAGCCTGGCCGGCGCCCTGGTGCGGCCGTTCTTCTCCGCCGTGCGCCCCACCTGGTACCCGGCCGGCACGATGGCGGTCGGGCTGCTCATCACCGTGCTCGCGGGCGTGGCGAGCGCCCCGCACTGGGGCGTGCACGGCATCGCCGCCGCCAACGCCGCCGGCATCTCCGCCACCGCGCTGCTCCTGCTGCGCGGCCTGAGCCGGCGGATGATCGCCGTCGACGTCTGCCGCGTCGGCGCGGACCTCGGGCGGCTCGCCCTGGCCGCCGCCGCGGCCGTCCTGGCCGGCTGGGCCGTCGCGCCCCTGCTCCCCTCGGCCCCGGCGGCCGCCGCGCTGGGGTGCCTCGTCGTGCCCGCCGCCTTCGCCCTCGCCGCCCTGGCCGTCCGGGCCCCGGAAGTGGCCGGGATCGTATCCGCCGTCGAACGAAAGCTCCGCCATGCCCGCTGAGAGCCTGTCCACCTCCCCCGCCCGGGCCCGCGACGCCCGGCCGAGAACGACATTCGAGCGCCGGGCCCTCCGCCGGCCCTGGCTGCTGATGTACCACTCCGTCACCGAGCGCACCGAGGACCCGTATCGAGTCACGGTCAGCCCGCGCCGGCTCGCCCGGCAGTTCGACTGGCTCGCCGCCCGCGGGCTGCGCGGCGTGGGCGTCGCCGAACTGCTGAGCGAGCGCGCGGCCGGCCGGGGCACCGGCCTGGTGGGGCTCACCTTCGACGACGGCTACGCCGACTTCCTGGACAACGCCGTGCCGCTGCTGCGCGCCCACGGCTTCACCGCCACCCTCTTCGCCCTGCCCGGCCGGCTCGGCGGCGACAACGAGTGGGACCCCCTCGGCCCCCGCAAGCCCCTGCTCACCGCCGAGGGCCTGCGGGCCGTCGCCGCGGCCGGCATGGAGGTCGGCTCGCACGGGCTGCGCCATGTGGCGCTGCCCGGCACCGACGAGGAGACCCTGCGCCGGGAGACCGCCGACAGCCGGCGCCTGCTGGCCGAGCTCACCGGCCGGCCGGTGACCGGCTTCTGCTATCCGTACGGGACCGTGGACCGGCGGTCGGCCGAGGCGGTGCGCGACGCCGGGTACGACTACGCCTGCGCCATCGACCCCGGCCCGCTGACCGGCCCGTACGCCCTGCCCCGGGTGCACATCGGCGAGGCGGACACCGGCTGGCGGCTGGCGGTCAAACGGCTGCTGCACCCCCTGCGCCGCCGGGCGGTGCCGGAGCCGGAGCGCCCCGGCGCGCTCAGCGGGGCCGGCCGGTGAACGCGCCGCGCGGCGGGCGGCGCGGGCGGCCCGGGCCGGAGCTGAGGGTGCTGCACATCATCACCGGCCTCGGCGCGGGCGGCGCCGAACAGCAACTGCGGCTGCTGCTGCGCCGCCTGCCGGTCGCGGCCGACGTGGTCTGCCTCACCAACCCCGGCTCGGTGGCGCGCGGCCTGCGCTCCGACGGCGTGCGCGTCGTCGACCTGGGCATGCGGAGCAACCGCGATCTGTCCGCGCTGCCGAGGCTGACCCGGCTGATCCGGGACGGTCGCTACGACGTGGTGCACACCCACCTCTACCGGGCCTGTGTCCACGGCCGGATCGCCGCCCGGCTCGCGGGCGTGCCCACCGTCGTCGCCACCGAGCACTCCCTCGGCGACCACCGGATCGAGGGCCGGCCGCTGACCCGCGCCACCCGCGCGCTGTATCTGGCCACCGAGCGCCTCGGCAGCGCCACCGTCGCCGTGTCCGCCACCGTCGCGGAGCGGCTGCGCGCCTGGGGGGTGCCGGCCGACCGGGTCCACACGGTGCCCAACGGCATCGAGGCGGCCCGCTTCCGCTTCGACCCGGCCGCGCGCGCCGCGACCCGGGCCCGGCTGGGCCTGCCCCCGGACGCGTTCGTCGTCGGCGGGGTCGGCCGGCTGGTGCCGGGCAAGCGCTTCGACGAGGCGGTACGCGCCGTCGCCGCGCTCCCGGACACCCGGCTGCTGCTCGTCGGCGACGGCCCCGAACGGGCGGCGCTGCGGCGGCTGGCGGGCGCGCTGGGCGCGGGCGATCGGGTCCACCTGGTGGGGGAGTGCGAGGCGCTCGCCGATCCGGGAGGCGTGCCGGGGAAGTGCGAGGCGCTCGCCGATCCAGGGGGCGTGCCGGGGGAGCGCGCGGCCCTCGCCGGCCCCGGGAGCGCGGCGGCCACGACCGCCGCCGCGCCCGACGTGCCCTCCCTGCTGAGCGCGATGGACCTGTTCGTCTCCCCCTCCGCCGACGAGGCGTTCGGCCTCGCCGTCGTCGAAGCCCTCGCCGCCGGGCTGCCCGTGCTCCACGCCGCCTGCCCCGCCGTCGACGAACGGCCCGCCGAGGACGCCCCGGGCGCCCACCGCATCCCCCCGGCCGTCCGGGCGTACGACATCGCCCACTGCGCCGAGCGCGTCGCCCACCTCTACGAACACCTCGCCGGCCACCCGCACGGCCGCCGCGCCACCGGCCGCGCCCCGGACCCGTACCCCGGGGCCGGGCGCCCGCGCCGTCCCACCCCGTCCGACCCCCAGAGGGGAGCCCTCTCATGACCGACACCGTCCCGGCCGTCCAACCGCCCACCGTCACCGCGCCGCCGGGCCCGGCCCGCTCGTTCCCCCGGTGGCTGCCCGGCTGGTGGCCGCTCGCGGTGTGCACGGTGCTGGGCATGGCCGGCGGCACCGCGTACGGAGTGCTGACGCCCCCGCGCTACACCGCGACCAGCTATGTGCTGGTGGTCCCCGAACGCACGGCCGACCCCGCCGGGGCCCTCGGCTACGCCCAGGCGTACGGGCGGGTGGCCACCGGCACCGCCGTCCTGGCCGAGGCCCAGGCCGCCGCGCGGCTCCCGGTCTCCGGACTCCAGTCCCGCATCCGGTCCGCGACCTCCCCCGACGCCCCGATGATCGAGGTCACCGGAGTGCACCGCCGCCCCGACCGGGCCGCGACCATCACCAACGCCGTGGCGGAGGCCCTGGCCGACCACGGCAACGCCTCGGCCAAGAACACGGGGATGCGGCTGACGGTGTTCTCCGAGGCCCTCGCCCCCGCCGCGCCCTCCTCGCCCTCGCCCCGGCTCACCACGGCCGTCGGTGCCGGTGCCGGCGTCCTGGTGGGCGGCCTCGCCCTGCTCGTACGACCCGGCGGCCGGCGCGAACGCGACGCCTCGGCCCGGCCGGCCCCACCCCGCCAGGGCGCGGCCCCAGAGGCCCAAGAGGCCCGAGAGGTCCAGGGGAGCCAGGAGGCGCGGGAGGCGCCGCAGGCCCAGGAGGCGAAGGACGGTGTCCGGTGACCGCTCCGGGCCCCTGGCTCCTGGGGCCTGCCGGGAGCGAGCGCGACCGCCCGGCGGGCACCACCCGGGGGAGCCGGGCGGGCAGCGGATGCGACACCCGGGCGGGCACCGCCCGCGAGGGCCCGGCGGGGAGCGGGTGCGCCGGGCCGACGGTCACCGAGTGCCGGGACCCGGCCCGGTTCGCCGCCCTGGCCCCCGAGTGGGACGCCCTCTACCGGCGCTGCGCCACCGCCACCCCCTTCCAGACCCACGCCTGGCTGCACTCGTGGTGGCTGTCCTACGGCACCCGGGGCAGGCTGCGGCTGCTGCTGGCCCACCGCGCCGGGGCGCTGGTGGGGGTGGCGCCGCTGACCCTGGTGCACCGGCCGCTGCCGACACTGGTGCCGCTGGGCGGTGACATCTCCGACTTCTTCGACGTCCTGCTCTCCGACGAGTGCCCGGACGAGGCCGCGGGAGCGCTCGCGCGGGGGCTCGCCCGGGCGGCCCGCACCGCCCTCGTCGACCTGCGCGAGGTCCGGCCGGGCGCCGCCCTGGAGCGGGTGTACGCGCGCTGGCCCGGCCCCCGTCGTACGCTCCCCGACTCGGTCTGCCTGGAGCTGCCCGCCGCCCCCATCGAGGAGCTCCTCCAGCGGATTCCCAACCCGGGCCGCCGCCGCACCCGCGGCAAGCTCCGCCGGCTCGACGCCCTGGGCATCGAGCACCGCAGCGTGCCCGAAGACGAGGTGCCGGAGGCCGTGGCCCGGCTGCTGCGGCTGCACGGCATGCAGTGGCGGGGGCGCGGGATGACACCGGAACACCTCAGGCCGCGCTTCGCCGAGCACCTGGTGCGCGCAACCCGCGCCATGGTCCGTACGGGCGACGCCGTGCTGACGGAGTACCGCCAGGGCGGGCGCGTGCTCGCCGCGGACGTCACGCTCAAGTCCGCCGATCTCCTCGGCGGCTATCTCTTCGGGGCCCACCCCGAGCTGCGGGCCCAGGCCGACATCACCGCCATGCTCATGCGGCACGACGCCGAGCACGCCGCGCGGGCCGGCCACCGGGTGGTCAGCATGCTGCGGGGCGTGGAGCCGTACAAGCGGCACTGGCGCCCGGACACGGTGACCAACCGGCGCTTCCTGCTGGCCCGCCGGGGCCTGGGCGGGCCCCTGCGGCTGTACGCGGCCGGGGTCGCCGGGCGGGCGGCGCTGGCCGCCACGGCCCGCCGGCGCCTGCCGTTCCTGCTCGCCGTCCGGACCAGGCTGCACGCCTGGCGCTCGGCCCGGGCGGGCGGCCGGTGAGGGCCTCCCCGGCCGGTGCGCGCCCCGGCCCGGGGGCCGCCCCGGGGCTAGTCCCGCAGGCTGAAGCGGACGCAGATGGTCCGGTGCCCGATCCAGGCGCCGATCCAGTCGCCCAGGTCCAGCCGGAACCAGCAGCGGGGCTCCCGGAACGGCGGGTGCTCGGGCCGCGGCGGCGGGGCGGAGGGCAGCGAGGACAGCGAGGCCCGGAACACCCGCGCGGAGTCGGGATTGCGGTGGCGGCACTGCCACACGCCGTGCGGACAGTAGTCCGTGATGGTGTGATAGAGCGGCGGATGCGCTCTGATCCATTCGAGCATCCGGCGCATGTACTCGGGGTTGTCGCCGTTCCGGAACAGCCCCCATTCCGGGTACGAGGTGGGCTTGCCGTGCCGTGCCGCGAATTCCACCTGCGCCTTGAGTCCGAACGGCTGGTGAATGTGGTCGTCGAAGGTGTGTCCAGGTGGCTGGTCGTAGGAGTCCATGCCGATGATGTCCACGACGTCGTCGCCCGGATAGCACTCCGTCCAGCCGATCGCGTCCTGGCCCCGGCTCGGCGCGAAATCGAACCGGAATTTCTGCCCGGGCACCGCGCGCATGGTGGTGACAATGCGTTTCCAGTACGTCTTCCACGCCGTGGGATCGGGCGCACAGCGATGGGTGTAGGTGACGCCGTTCATCTCCCAGCCCAGCACGAGCACCGTGTCCGGCACGCCGAGCGCCACCAGCCGCTCGGCCAGCGTGCGGAAGTGGTGGTCGAAGTCGCCCCGCGCGCCCTGCCCCAGCAGCTCGCGCACCTCCTCGTCCGGCACGCCCGCCTCGTTGCGCTCCTGCATGGGCACGTTCAGCACGAACAGGCGGTCGTGCCCGGCGCGCCGCCAGTCGGCCCAGGCGCGCAGGAACGGCGGCTGCCCCTCGATGTTCGACCACAGGTCACCGGGGAGGTAGGTGCGGCCCACGCGCGGCTGGGTGCCGCCCAGCCAGGCCCGCAGCCCGTTCATCCGGGCCACGCCCTCGGGCCCGGAGCCGAGGAACGCGCCCATGGGCACCCCGGCCAGGCCGGGCACCCGCACCGGCCCGCCCGTCGCCGGCGGGCCGGCGGGGCCCGCGTCGCCCGCCCCCGCCGGGCCGACCGCCAGCGCGCCCGCGATCAGTGCCCCCACACAGGCCAGGGCGAATCCTCGGCATCGGTGGAACATGGCTGCTCCTTTCCGGCGGGCCGCTCGACAGGAAGGGTTCCCAGGTGCGGAGGAAAACCGGTGACATCACGGGAGCGACATCGCCGGACAGTGAACAGACGGTAAGTCACATGACCCTGATGAATGTTTATTGATACCCCGTCCGCCGCATTCCGTCGCCCGCACGGCCCATCGATCCGAAGGGATGCAGTGCATCACGACCCGCCGGCCCACGCCGATTCGCGCCCTGCGCCCCAAGCATGCTCGCAAGGGCCGGGCGGCATGCCACGCTTCGACACCGAAGTTCCCGTGTTGCTGTTCCGCATGGACCGCAATCCCTTCCACCACGGAACCCTCGGCGCCATTCGGTCCCTGGGTCGCGCCGGAATCGAGGTCCACACGTTCGTGGAATCCCGGTGCACCCCGGTGCGCCGCTCCCGCTATCTGCGCGGGGCCCACGGCTGGCCGCGGGAGAGCCCCTGGCCCGGCGGGCTGCTCACCACCCTGCGGCAGGTGTCCGAGCGGATCGGCCGGCCCGCCGTCCTGGTGCCCATGGACGACATGAGCGCCATCGGCATCGCCGGTCTGGCCGAGGCGCTCACCGACCGCTATCTGCTGCCCGCCCAGCCCCCGGGGCTGCCCCAGCGGGTGGCGGACAAGGCCCGGCTGGCCGGCGTCTGCCGCGCGCTGGACGTGGCCCACCCCTCCTCCGTGGTGCCCGACAGCGCCCGCGCGGCGGCGGCCGCCGCCCGCGAGCTGGGGCTGCCCGTGGTCGCCAAGTGGAGCCGTCCCTGGCTGCTGCCGCGCGAGAGCGGGCTGCGCAGCACCACGGTGGTGCGCACCGCCGAGGAGGCGGGGCGGCTGTACGAGCGCGCCGGGCAGGCCGGCAGCGCCCTGCTCCTCCAGCGGTACGTGCCGGGCGGGCCCGGGCGGGACTGGTTCTTCCACGGCTGCTTCGGCGAGGGCGGCTGTCTCATCGGCGGCGCCGGCGTCAAGGAGCGCTCCTGGCCGGTCGGCACCGGGCTGACCGCCGTCGGCCGCTGGCTGCCCAACCCCCAGGTGGAGGCCGCGGCCCGGGACCTCGCCCGGAGGCTGGGCTTTCGCGGCATCCTGGACCTGGACTTCCGGCTCGACGACTCCGGCACCTACCAGCTGCTGGACTTCAACCCCCGCCCCGGGGCCCAGTTCCGGCTCTTCACCGACCGGCGTGGCGTGGACGTCGTACGGGCCCTGCACCTGGACCTGACCGGCCGTCCGGTGGGCGACGCGCGCCCGGTCCCCGGACGCGTGTTCGTCGCCGAGAACTATGCGCTGCTGTCGGCCGCCGCCGCGGTGCTGCGCCCCCGGGGACCGGCGGTGGCCGCCCGTCCCGCGCCTGGCACCGCCGGTGCCGCGCCTGGCACCGCCGGGCCCGCACCGCGCGCCGCCGCGCCCACCGAGACCGCCTGGTTCGCCGGCGACGACCCCGTGCCCTTCCTCGCCATGGCCGCACACTGGCTGGCCCGCGGCGGCGGCAAGGGCCTGCGCCGACTGCGCCGCGCCCTCGCCCACGGGCGCGAGCTGAACGGCGCCCCAGCCAGGGAGCGCGACGGCGCCACCGCACGCGGACGCGAGCGCGACCGCGGCGCCCCGCGCGCCCCCCGTACCCCCTGCTT
>NZ_JBPQTV010000304.1:0-7719 GCF_051386515.1 Streptomyces sp. URMC 123
CAGCGAGCTGGAGCCGGCCGCGGGCAGCGAACTCGAAGCCGTGGCCGAGCTGGTGGCGGTCACCGACTTCGCCGCGGTCTATCTGGGCCTGACCTCCCGCGGCCGGTCCTGATCCGCAGCCGCCCCTGCAGCCGCCCCCTGTAGCCGCGCCCCGTAGCCCCCATCGAGACCTGCCAGGACCCGCCAGGAAGCGCTCACCATGGATCGCCTCGTCAACACCGTGCGCCCCTACGCCTGGGGCTCCCTCACCGCCATCCCGGAGCTGCTGGGCGTCGAGCCCACCGGCGAGCCTCAAGCAGAACTGTGGATGGGCGCCCACCCCGGTGCTCCCTCGCGGGTCGACCGGGGCGCCGGCCCCGTACCGCTCCCCGAGGTGATCGAGGCCGACCCGCGCGGCGAGCTGGGCGACGCCGCCGTGGACTCCTTCGGCCCCCGGCTGCCGTTCCTGTTCAAGGTGCTCGCCGCCGCCGCCCCGCTCTCCCTCCAGGTCCACCCGGACCTCGCCCAGGCGCGCGCGGGCTTCGCCGCCGAGACGGAGCGCCAGGTGCCCGTCGACGCAGCGCACCGCAACTACCGGGACGCCAACCACAAGCCGGAACTGATCTGCGCCCTCACGCCGTTCGACGGCCTGTGCGGCTTCCGGCGCGAGGCGGACGCCGCGGAACTGCTCGCGGGGCTCGGCGTCGACTCCCTCGAACCGTATGTGGACATCCTCCACGCCAGCCCCGAATCGGACGCGCTGCGAGAGGTGCTCACCGCCGTACTGACGGCCGATCCGGAAGCGATGGCCGAGACCGTCGCCCGGGCCGCCGCCGCGGCCGAGCGGCTGGCCGCCGCCCCCGGGCCGCACCGGGACGACTACGCGGCCTGCGCCACCGTGGCCCGGCACTACCCCGGCGACCCCGGAGTCATCGCCTCCCTGCTCCTCAACCACGTACGGCTCCAGCCCGGCGAGGCGCTCTTCCTCGGCGCCGGAGTGCCGCACGCCTATCTCAGCGGGCTCGGTGTGGAGCTCATGGCCAACTCCGACAACGTGCTCCGCTGCGGGCTCACCCCCAAACATGTGGATGTGCCCGAGTTGCTGCGTGTCGTGCGGTTCGAGCCGACTGTTCCCGCCATCCTGCGACCCGAGGCCGCCGAGGGCACGGGGGAAGAGGTCTACGACACGCCGAGCGGGGAATTCCGCCTGGCACGCCATGCCCTGGCCGACGGAGGAACGCCGCACCGGCTGCCCACGGGAGTGCCGCAGATCCTGCTCTGTACGGCGGGTGCGGCAGTACTGCGCGACGCGACCGGCGCGGAACTGCCCCTGAGGCGCGGTGACTCCGCGTTCGTGGCGGCGCGCGAACGGGTCGAGCTCTCCGGGGCAGGTACGGTCTTCCGCGCCGCGGTGCCGTGGGACACCCGTACGGCGAACGGTGCCCGTACGGCGACCTGACCGACGCGCCTCCAGCCGTACTGCAACAATGTGCCGCCGTACTCCGGCAGGACACACCACGGCACGAGGCCATCAGGGAAGGGACACTGGGCGGACATGAGCGCGTCAGGCGGAACCAAGGCGATCGTCGCGGCGTTGGGCGCCAATCTAGCGATCGCGGCAGCGAAGTTCGTGGCGTTCGCCTTCAGCGGCTCGTCGTCAATGCTCGCGGAGGGCGTTCACTCGCTGGCCGACTCGGGCAACCAGGCGCTGCTGCTGGTGGGCGGGAAGAAGGCCAAACGGGCGGCCACCGAGGAGCACCCGTTCGGCTACGGCCGCGAGCGCTACATCTACAGCTTCCTCGTCTCCATCGTGCTCTTCAGCGTCGGCGGCATGTTCGCCCTCTACGAGGGCTACGAGAAGATCAAGCACCCGCATGAGATCGAGCACTGGTACTGGCCGGTCGGCGTGCTCGTCTTCGCCATCATCGCGGAGACCTTCTCCTTCCGTACGGCCATCAAGGAGTCGAACGAGCTCCGCGGCACACAGTCCTGGAAGGAGTTCGTCCGCCGGGCCAAGGCGCCGGAGCTGCCGGTGGTGCTGCTGGAGGACCTCGGCGCGCTGGTCGGCCTGGTGCTCGCCCTCGGCGGCGTCCTGCTGGCCCTGGGCACCGGCGACGGCGTCTGGGACGGCATCGGCACCCTCTGCATCGGCGTACTGCTCATCCTGATCGCGCTCGTCCTCGCGGCGGAGACCAAGTCGCTGCTGCTCGGCGAGGCCGCCGGCACCGAGGACGTGGCGAAGATCCGTGCCGCCCTCGTCGACGGCCGCACCGTGAGCCGCGTCATCCACATGCGCACCCTCCACCTCGGCCCGGAGGAGCTGCTGGTCGCCGCGAAGATCGCGGTACGCCACGAGGACACGGCCGCCGACGTGGCCGCGGCCATCAACGCCGCCGAGGACCGCATCCGCGAGGCCGTCCCGATCGCCCGCGTGATCTACCTCGAACCGGACGTCTACAGCGAGTCCGCGGCGGCCGCCGGCAACAACCCGGCCAAGACGCCCGGCGGTCCGGCCGCTCACTGACGCGCCGTACGGACGGAAGCGGGCCCCTCGCCACAGCGCGAGGGGCCCGCTCGCGTATCCGGCGCCGCCGCGCGCGCCGAGAGGACGCCCGCGCCGCGCGCGCCGAAAAGGAAGCCCGCACGCCGCTCGCCCGCCCCTCGAGCCCCGCACCTGTCCGAATGGCATAGGACTGGCGTAGATGACGAAGCCTTGGTGAGAGGCTGGGGCCCGCTCCGCCGTCCGGTGTAGATTCGGGAACCGACAGACGTCGCTGCTGATGGCGGTCGGGCGGTGCCACGCTGGGGCCGGCCGAGGGCGAGAGGGCCTCCGACGGACTGCGCTGCGGCCGGGGGCTGAGGCGCCCACCTGCCGCAGAACAGCCGTGTTCACTCTCGCTCGACCTCACGAGGAGCAGACCGCATGACGACAGCCGCCGCCGGCCAGGACTTCAAGGTCGCCGACCTCTCCCTGGCGGAATTCGGCCGCAAGGAGATCACTCTCGCTGAGCACGAGATGCCGGGTCTGATGGCCATCCGCAAGGAGTACGCCGAAGCCCAGCCGCTCGCGGGCGCCCGTATCACCGGCTCCCTGCACATGACCGTGCAGACCGCCGTGCTCATCGAGACCCTCGTCGCCCTGGGCGCCCAGGTCCGCTGGGCCTCCTGCAACATCTTCTCCACCCAGGACCACGCCGCCGCCGCCATCGCGGTCGGCCCCAACGGCACCCCGGACAACCCGCAGGGCGTGCCCGTCTTCGCCTGGAAGGGCGAGACGCTGGAGGAGTACTGGTGGTGCACCGAGCAGGCGCTCACCTGGCCGGGCACGCCCACCGGCGGCCCGAACATGATCCTCGACGACGGTGGTGACGCGACTCTCCTCGTCCACAAGGGCGTCGAGTACGAGAAGGCGGGCGCGGCCCCGGCCGTCTCCACCGCGGAGAACGACGAGCACCGGGTCATCCTGGAGGTCCTTAACCGCACCCTCGCGGAGAACCCCCAGAAGTGGACCCAGCTGGCCTCCGAGATCCGCGGCGTGACCGAGGAGACCACCACCGGTGTCCACCGCCTGTACGAGATGCAGCAGGCCGGCACCCTCCTCTTCCCCGCGATCAACGTCAACGACGCGGTGACCAAGTCGAAGTTCGACAACAAGTACGGCTGCCGCCACTCGCTGATCGACGGCATCAACCGCGCCACCGATGTACTCATCGGCGGCAAGGTCGCGGTCGTCTGCGGCTACGGCGACGTGGGCAAGGGCTGCGCGGAGTCCCTCCGCGGCCAGGGTGCGCGCGTGATCGTGACCGAGATCGACCCCATCTGCGCCCTCCAGGCGGCGATGGACGGCTACCAGGTCGCCACGCTCGACGACGTCGTCGAGACCGCCGACATCTTCATCACCACCACCGGCAACAAGGACATCATCCTCGCCTCTGACATGGCGAAGATGAAGCACCAGGCCATCGTCGGCAACATCGGCCACTTCGACAACGAGATCGACATGGCCGGCCTCGCCGCCATCCCCGGCATCGTCAAGGACGAGGTGAAGCCGCAGGTCCACACCTGGACCTTCCCGGACGGCAAGAAGATCATCCTGCTGTCCGAGGGCCGGCTGCTCAACCTGGGCAACGCCACGGGTCACCCCTCGTTCGTGATGTCGAACTCCTTCGCGAACCAGACCATCGCGCAGATCGAGCTCTTCACCAAGCCCGAGGCGTACCCCACCGATGTCTACGTGCTGCCCAAGCACCTGGACGAGAAGGTGGCCCGCCTCCACCTGGACGCCCTCGGCGCCAAGCTCACCACGCTCCGCCCGGAGCAGGCGGCGTACATCGGCGTGCCGGTGGAGGGCCCGTACAAGCCGGACCACTACCGCTACTGACCGCCCACTGATCGCCTACTGATCACCGCGCATCGCCGCACCAGCGGTGGATATCAGGCCCCCGCCCCACCGGCGGGGGCCTGACCCGTCAAGGACAGCACCATGCCCCGAGGCCGCTACTCGCTCCACGACCCCCACGACCGCACCCCCCTCGGAGAAGAACACTTCCACTGCGCCACCGGCCCCTCCGGCTGGCGCTACGTCTCCCAGATCACCACCCCCTCCGGCGACCACGCCGGCTCCGTCGACCTGACCCTCGACGAGCTCGGACGCCCCATCCGCGTCGAACTCCACGCCGCGAGCTGGCAGGTCCGCGGCGGCGCCCTCGACGGCGTCACGTGGGTCCGCACCGATCCCAGCGGGGCTCATGCCACCGAGGGCAATGTCCCCGCCCACGCCTTCACCGGCGCTTCCCCGGCCTTCCTCGTCGCCACGGCCCGGCTGCTGCGGCCGGCCCCCGCCGCCCCGGCCACCCGCGTCCGCCTCGTCGCGTTCACCAGCCCCGTCCTGGCACCCCGCACCCTCGACCAGTCGTGGTCCCTGGTGACGAGGGAAACACACGCCACTGACAACGGCCCCCTCCTCGTGGACGAGTACCAGGTGACCGACCTCGACACCGGCGAGCAGCGCCCCGTGCACATCGCCGGGGACGTGGTCCTCGCCGCGCCGGGAATCGAGTTGGAGGACCTCGAGTCCCCGCCCTCGCGCTTCGACTGACCGGTCCCCGAACGACACGCGCCGCCCGGCCGCTCACACGGGAGGCTGGAAGCCCGTCGTCCGCGTCGGCGGGCCGTCGGCTGCCGGCGCCGCTCCGGCGGCCGTGGCGGCGTGCGGGCCCGGCGCGCCCCCGGGCACCGGCGGCGCCCCGGCGGCGTGGCCGAGGCCGAACCCCTGATGCGGAGCCGACTGATCAGGAGCGGGGTACGGGTGAGCGGCAGCGGGATACGGAGCCGGGTACCGGCCGTCCGAGGGCGGGGCGGCCGTCGGCCCGAAGGCCCGCCGTGCGTCCCGCGCCTGCCGCTCGGCCACCACCGCCGCCAGATAGACCGCCGGCGGCACCCCGTCCGGCACCGGCGCCCCCGTGCGGCCCGCGACATCCCAGGCCAGCCGCTGCGCCATGGACTCACTCACCTGCGGGTCGAGCTGGCCCGTCCGCGACAGATACTGCCGAACCGCCAGCCACAGCCCCTCCGGGACGGCGGACAGATCCAGCCCGGCGAATCGCTCCACCAGCCACGGCGGCGCCGGTGGTACGGCGGCGGACCGGGCCACGGGTATCCGCTCCCGCACCACCAGCGTCCCGGCGAACACGTCCCCGAGGCGCCGCCCTCGCGCGGAGACCAGCGAAGCGACGCAGGCGACGACGCCGAAGGTCATCAGGATCTCCACCACGCCCATCGCGCCGCGCACCAGCGCGTGCCGGAAGCGGATCGGCCCCCCGTCCTCCCGTACGACGCGCAGCCCGCACGCCAGCTTCCCGAGCGACTGTCCGTGACTGAGCGTCTCGACCGCGATCGGCCCTCCGACCAGCACCAGCACGAACATCGCCACGGACAGCGCCGCCGAGACCGCCTCGTCGAGCGACGAGGTCGCCAGCAGTACTGCGGTCGACACCCCGGTGTAGACGGTCCACACGACCACGAGATCGATGAAGACCGCCAGGGCGCGACTCGGCAGCCGTGCCGGGCGAAGGTCCAGGACCACCGCCTCACCCGTCACCAGATCGCTCATGCGCGGTGTCCTCCCTCCACCTGACCTGCCCCACCCCGACCCCGCAGGACCAGTGTGCCGTTGGGCGGCCGCTGTCTGCCAAGCTGAGGTCCGATCACGGCCGGGCCGGGATGGAGGAGCAGTCGCCATGGATCTCGATGTGTTCGTCCGGGCCCACAGCGCCGAATGGGCTCGCCTCGAAGCGCTGCTGGGTCGGCGGCGGAAGCTCTCCGGGGCGGAGGCGGACGAACTCGTCGCCCTCTATCAGCGCGCGGCGACCCATCTGTCCTTTGTGCGGTCCAGCGCCCCCGACCCCCAGCTCGTCGGCCGGCTCACCCAGCTCGTGGCCCGTGCGCGCAGTGCTGTCACCGGGGCCCGCCGGGCCGGCTGGCGTGACGCCGGCCGCTTCCTGTCGGCCGGCTTCCCGGCCGCCCTGTACCGATCGCGCCACTGGTGGCTGCCGACAGCTCTGCTCTCGACGGCCCTGGCGGCTGTGATCGGCTGGTGGATCGCCACCCACCCCGAGGTCCAGGCCTCCATAGCCGCCCCGGACCAGCTGAGGGAGCTCACCCGGCCGGGCGGCCAGTACGAGACGTACTACTCCAGTCACGCGGCGGCCTCGTTCGCCGCCCAGGTCTGGACGAACAACGCGCAGGTCGCCGCCGTCTGTCTGGTCTTCGGCGCTTTCCTGGGCATCCCGGTGCTCTGGGTCCTCTTCCAGAACACCCTCAACCTGGGCATCGGGCTGGGCCTGATGTCGTCCGTCGGCCGCCTGGACACCTTCCTGGGGCTGATCCTTCCGCACGGGCTGCTGGAGCTCACGGCCGTCTTCGTCGCCGCCGGCACCGGCCTGAGGCTGGGCTGGACAGTGATTGACCCGGGGCCGCGGCCGCGGCGTACGGCGCTCGCCGAGGAGGGACGGTCGGCGCTGGGCATGGCCATCGGCCTGGCGATCGTGCTGTTCGTGTCCGGGGTCATCGAAGGCTTCGTCACCCCCTCAGGACTCCCCACCTGGGCTCGCATCTCCATCGGCATCGCCGCTGAGCTGGCATTTCTTGGGTACGTCTACGGGCCGGGGCGCCGCGCGGCCCGCCGCGGGGAGACGGGTGACGTCGAAGGCCCGGACCGTGGCGCACGGCAGCCCGTGGTCGCCTGATGTGCGTCGGACCCCTCTGACCTGCTAATCTCCTCTTCGCCGGGCACACCCCTTGACGTGGGTGCTCCTGGGAGGTAGATTCAAACGGTTGCGGCGGACTGGACAGGTCCGCGAGCAAAGGTTAATATCTTCCTCGCCTCCACCGGAATGTAATTCCGGTATGGCCGTCCGGGTTCATCGGGATCGCGAAAGCCGATTAGATCGGTGGAAACGAATCTGATAAAGTCGGAATCACGCCGAGAGGCGCGAAACAAACCCCCTCCAACGGGGACCGGAATTCAACCGGATGAACTGCTTCTCACGAGAAGCAGGGGCCGGAAAAGAATCTGGTAAGGTTGGAAACACCGAAGGGAAGCGCCCGGAGGGCCGGTGGGAGCCGGACCGAAGGAAGCGTCCGTTCCTTGAGAACTCAACAGCGTGCCAAAAGTCAACGCCAGATATGTTGATACCCCGTCTCTTGGAGACGAGGTTCCTTTGAAAGTCCTCCGGAACA
>NZ_JBPQTV010000305.1:0-7715 GCF_051386515.1 Streptomyces sp. URMC 123
CCGCGGCCGCCGGCGCCACGGCGTTTCGCGCGCCGGCGCGGGGCGGCTGGAGCGGTGGGACCCGGGGCGCCGAGCCGTTGAGCACGAGGGTGGGCCGGTCACCGGTCGGCGGCACCTGCGGGGCCGACGTCAGGTCGGCCCCGCACACACCGCAGAACTTGTCGTCCGACTCGAGCGGCTCGGCGCAGCTCGGACAGGTGGACAGCTCGTGCAGCCGGGGCATTCGGGACATCAATTCACACCCACGTTCTGGGGCGGAGGCGGTTGGCCCGCTCCACCAGTTCGATCCTCTCCTCGCCGCGCTGGGCCAGCCGGGCGAGCACGCGATACGCGCGTTCCAGCCCGAAGCGCAGTGCCCGCTCGTCGAGTTCGGCGTCGAGCAGGGTGGGCAGCGGGCCCGGTCCCACGGGGGTCGTGCCGCGTTCACCGGAGAGTACCCAGTCGAGCGCGCACCCCAGCACCTCGGTGGTCAGATGTTCGCGGAGCACGGCGTCGAGGCCGAACTCGCGCAGCCGCTCCACCTGCTGGGCAGCGGCCACCAGGTCGTCGAGCAGCGGTTCCGTGGCGGACCGCCCGCGCAGCCGGGCACGCACGGCGGCCACCCGGGCCGCCGTGTAGTGAATTGACGCTTCCGGTACGGACTCCAGGGCCCGCACCGCGCCGGCGCGGTCACCGGTCGCGAGCCGGACCCGGGCGAGGCCGAAGGCCGCGCTCACATAGCCGGGGTCGGTGGCCCACACCAGGTGGTAGTACTCGGCGGCGTTGTCCAACTGGCCGAGCACCTCGGCACAGATGCCGAGGGCGAGCTTGGGCGCGGGCTCGCCGGGGAACGCGTCGTAGAGCGCGTCGAAGGAGAGCGCGGCGGTCTCGTGGTCGCCGGTGACCAGGGCGGTCACGCCTCGGTACCAGACCACGCGCCAGTCCTCCGGGTGGCCGGCCTCCAGGGTGCGCAGCACGCCGGCGGCGGTCTCCGTCTCGTCCAGCTCCAGCCGCGCGCGCAGCTCCCGCAGCCGCAGCTCCGGGGAGTCGGCGGGGGCGGCGCGCAGCGCGGCGATCAGCTCCTGCGGGGCGGAGGCGAGCAGTCCGGCGAGGAAGCCGGCGCTCGGGTCGGTGGGGTCCACGCGTGGCACGGGCAACGCGAGGGCCGCGGCCCTCGCGTTGAGCGGAGCGATGACGCGCCCCGCGCCGCACCCCGTGCCCGTGGCTTCTCCCGTGCCCGTGGTCGGCCCCGCGCCCGTGCCGACGGCCGGAGCCTCCGCCGCACCGGGGGCCGGAACTTCCGCCGCGCCCAATGCCGTAACAGCCGTCGAGGGGATGGCCCCACCGCTCCCCGAGGCCGCACCCGGGCCTCCGGCCGGGCCGAGTGCCCCACCCAGGGGGCTCGGTGGGAGCCCCGTCGTCCCGGCTGTTGGGAGCCCGGCTCCGCCGCCTCCCGGGGCCGTGCCGTGGCCTCCGGCCGGGCCGTACGGCACCCCTGGTGCCGACGATGTTCCCGGTGGCCCGGGCAGGATCGGCGAGCCGGGTGGAGCCCCCGCCGGCCGGGTGGCCGGAGCCTCCGGCGTACCGGCTGTCGGGGGCCCGGCCCCGGCGCCTCCCGGGCCTCCGGCCGGGCCGTGCGGCACACCCGGCGGGCCCGAGGGGAGACCCGCTGCGCCCACCGCCGTACCGGCTGTCGTGGGCCCGGTCCCACCGCTTCCCGGGGCGGCCCCTGGGCTCCTGGCCGGGCCGTGCGGCCCACCTGGTGCCCCCGGTGGGCCTCCCGCCGCTCCGGCGGCTGAAATCCCTGGCGTACCGGCTGGCGATGGGCTGGCCCCGGCGCTCCCTGGGGCCGTGCCCGGGCCTCCGGCCGGGCTGTACGCCCCACCTGGTGCCCCCGGTGGGAGTTCCGCCGCGCCGGTGGCTGGAACCCCTGCCATACCGGCTGTCGATGGCCCGGTCCTGGCGCCACCCGGGATCGTCCCCGGGCCTCCGGGCGGGGCGTACGAACCGCCCGGAGGGGACGTGCCCGACGTTCGGCCCCCGGCGGGGGGCACCGCCGGGGGCGACGGCACGGCTCCCGGAGCGCCCGCCGCTCCCACCGCTCCAGCCGCCCCGCGCCGGCGCGCGAAACGCCGTGGCGCCGGCGGCCGCGGCCCCAGCACCGACACCCGCCCCGCCGCGTCCGCGAACAACCGCGTGTCCGTCACCCGCAGTTCCGCCCCGAAGAGCGTCGACAGCGCCGGCCGCGGCTGCCCCGACCGCAGGGCGACCACCTCCCGCAGCACCCCCGTGAGCTGCTCCGCCATCTCCTCCGCCGAGGAGAACCTGCGGTCCGGATCGGGGTCGGTGGCGCGCACCAGGAACCGGTAGAAGGACTCGTACCGCCGGAACACCTCGATGTGATCGGGGTCCGGCAGGCTGTCCGCGAAGACGGTCGTATAGCCCTGGAAGTCGAACGTGAGCACGGCCAGGGTGCGGCCCACGGTGTAGAGGTCGGAGGCGACCGTCGGGCCGGTCTCGGCGACCTCGGGGGCCTGATAGCCCACCGTGCCGTAGATCGCGCTCTCCTTGTCGTCCGCGCGCCGCACCGCGCCCATGTCGATGAGCTTGAGCTGGTCCTGCTGCTGAATGGCGTTGTCGACCTTGAAGTCGCAGTACAGCAGGTTGCGGCTGTGCAGATGGCCGAGCGCCTCCAGCGCCTCCAGCCCGTACGCGCACGCCTGGTCCACGGGCAGCGGATCGCGGCGGCCGTCCGGCCCCCGCCGCTCATTGGCGATCTCCTTGAGCGACTTGCCGCCCACGTACTCCATGACGATGTAGCCGTCGAGGCTGCCCGTGCGCTGGTCGAGGTGCTCGACGAAGTTGTAGATCCGCACGATTTTGGCGTGCTCGATCTCGGCGAGGAAGCGCCGCTCGGCGAGCGCGGCGGCGAGGGCGTCTTCGTCCCCCGTGTCCAGCAGCCCCTTGAGCACCACCCAGCGGTCGGCGACGGCGTGGTCCACGGCGAGATAGATCCAGCCCAGGCCGCCGTGGGCGAGGCAGCCCGCCACCTCGTACTGGCCGTTCACCACGTCCCCGGCCCGCAGCTTGGGCACGAAGGAGTACGGGTGGCCGCACTTGGTGCAGAAGCCCTCGGTGCGACCGGGCCGGCCGCCCCGCGCCCGGCCGACCGGAGCCCCGCAGTCCGCCCGGCTGCAGAAACGCTTCCGCTCCGGTACCTCCGGGTTCTCCAGGACCGCGGTGCGCGGGTCCGGGCGCGGCACGTCCGGCAGCGTCACCAGCCCGGCGCCGAGTCTCTTCCGGCCCTGGCCGGTGCCCGCGGACGCGGAGCCGCGCACCGATACGGAGCGGGTGGAGCGGCCCGAGGCCGTCCGGGACAGCCGCCCGGAGACCGACCGGCGCGAGGACGCCGACCGCGACGCGGAGGACCGCGATCCGGCCGAGCCTGCCGACCCCACCGAGCCTGCCGCTCCCACCGAGCCAGCCGGCCCCCCGGAACCCGCCGAGGGCATCGAACCCTTCGACGACGGGCCCGAGGAGCGCGCCGAGCCGCTGCCCCGCCCACTGCTCGGCCCACTGCCCCGCCCGCCGCCGACCGCCCCCGTCGGCGGCGAGGCCAGCAGCCCCCGCGGGGACACGACCGGGGCCAGCCCGCACTCGCCGCAGTACAGCTCGCCCCCGCCCATGTCCTCGTACGAACCCGGACAGCCGGGGCGCTGGCATGAGCCCATCAATCCCCCCTACGGTCCACCGGCCCCGGCTGCCCCGGCACCAGCACCTCCGCCGCCGCCCGCTGGTAGCGCAGCACCGCCTCCTCGGCGGCCACCAGGTCGCAGGGCGCGGTCCACAGCATCCTGCGGGCGATGTCGTACCGCTCCACCAGCAGCGGGTCCTCCGCCATCCCGTGCCGGGCGACCTTCGCCTTGTACGCGTCGAGCCGGCCGCGCAGCTCCGCCCGTACGGCCAGCGGGGCCGTCACCGCCGTCAACGACTCACGGGCGCGCAGCAGTTCGTCCTCGGCCCGCTGCTCCAGGCTGTCCAGCAGGGGGGAGAGCCGGTGCCACTGGGCGCGCCGGCGGTACTCCGCCGCCGCGGCCAGCTGCTCGTGCAGCACGGTCGGCGGGCCGCTGACCGCCGGCACCTCCGACGCCGCGATCTTGGCCAGTACTTCGCCGCGCGCGTGCCGCGCCTCGGTCAGGGTGCGGTCGGCGCGCGAGAGCACGTCCCGCAGCCGCATCAGCCGGCACTCGGCGTCCTGCCGCACGTCGAGCACCGCCTCGATCTCCCGCCGGGCGTCGTCCAGCGCGCGCGCCAGCCGGTCGTACCGCTCGGTGTCCGGGCGGCCGCCGCCGGGCGCGGAACTGCGGGTGGCCGGCGACCAGAACGCCAGCGGGTCGGAGATGACCTCGGCGCGCAGCCGGGTCAGCTCGTCGGTGATCCGCTCCAGCTCGTCCCCGGCCGGGTGCTCACCGGGCCGCACCCCGACCGAGTGCGCCAGCGAGCGGGTGCGCCGCAGCTCCACCGCGAGCATGTCGATCCGGGCGGGCAGCGCGGACCACACGGCGTCGGCGGCGACCACCACGTCCAGCGCCCGCGCGTACCAGCCGTTCATCCGCTCCACCAGCTCCTCCAGGCTCAGCTGCTCGCTGAGCCTGGCCGGGCCGCCGAGCGTCCGCGGCAGCGCGCCGCCGCCCCCGGCTCCGGCCGCCGTGCCGCCGGGCAGTACGACACCGCTGCCGCGCAGCAGCTCGGTCAGCTCCACCAGGTCCTCGCGGGCCGGCCAGCGGCGGCGCGCCCTGCGCTCCCGGGCCTGCGCCAGCGCCGCGGCGTAGGCGTCGAAGTGCGCCCACAGCAGCGAGATCAACTGCTCGGTGGCCGCCCAGCGGTCCTTGGTGGTGCCGGTCAGCTCGGCGCCTTCCAGGAGCCGGCGGCCGGCGTGGTCCTGGAGGGCGAGCAGCGAGGTCTCGATCGCCTCGTGCTCGGCGCCGAGCCGCGCCAGGGCGCGGTCCACCTCCTCCCGGTCCATGACCGGTCCGGTGGGTCCGGGGACGCCCATCGATCACCTCTCCTTCGTTCCTCGCCGGCTGCCCGGCGGCTGCCGGCCGTCTGCCCGGTGGCGGTCCGATGGCCGCCCGCCGTCGGTCGCGGCCGCCCGCGGTCGGTCGCGGTCGGCCGGGGGCGCCCGGCTCCGCGTCGGGCCCGGTCAGTCCTGGTACACGGGGGCGGGCGGCCCGCTGATGTCCTTGAGGTCGGCGGCCAGCCACGTGCGGTAGGCCCTCATCCAAGGGCTGTCCGCTCCACCCGCGCGGAACTCCTCGAGAACGTGGTTCACCCGGCGTACCAGATCGGTGTCCGCCTGGTTCATCGCCACGCCGTACGGCTCCTTGGTGAACGGGGTGCCGACCAGGCGCACGGCCGGGTCCTGCGCGGCCTGGCCCGCGGCGAGCGCGTTGTCCGTCACCACCGCGTCCACCGTGCCGAGCTGGAGCCTGACCAGGCAGTCGAGTTGGTTGGGCACCGTCGTCACCTTCGCGCCGTGCGACTGCCGGGCGAGCTCCGCCTCGCCGGTGGAGCCCTTGGCGGTGCAGACGGTCCTTCCGGCCAGCGTCCGGTCGAAGGCCGTGATCGTCGAGCCGCGCGGGGCGAGCACCTGCTGGCCGGCCTGGAAGTAGGCGGTGGAGAACGCCACGTCCTGCTTGCGCTTGCAGTTGATCGTCATGGTGCGGACGACGACGTCGACCGTGCCGGCCTTGAGCGCGGGTATTCGCTGATTCGTGGGGATCGCCCGGAAGACGACCTTGTCCGGGCTGCCGAGCAGGTTCCGGGCTATGGCCCGGACGAGGTCGATGTCGAATCCGGCGAGGTCCCCGGTGGCCGGGTCGCGATAGCCCCAGCGGTAGCTGTTCTGGTCCACGCCGGCGATCAAGTGGCCGCGCGCGCGGATGCGTTCGACGGCCGGGCCGCTGTCGGTGGACGGGCGCAGGCTCGCCTCGGGGTTGCCGCAGGAGTCGTCGGCGGCCTGCTGGGCCTGGGCGGTGCCCTGGCCCGACGGCTGCCCCTCGCCGGTGCCCCGTGCCTGCCCCTGGCCCTCGCCCTGCCCCTGTGCCTGGCTCTGCCCCGGGGTTCGCGTCACCTGCTGCTCGGGGAGTGCCCAGGGGCGTACGGAGCCGGGGTCGCGGGCCGCCTCGCTGCGCACCGCCGGTACCAGTGCCGTCGCGACGAGCACGCCCGCGGCCATGGTGGCCACACCGCCCCAGCCGCGCAGCCGTCTTCCCCTCGAGTTCGCCACGCCTGTCTCCCTCCCCTCCTCGCTCATCGGTACTCCGCCAGCCGCCGTCCTATGCCCAGCACCGCGGCCGCCGCGCCCAGGACCGCCAGCGCGATCGCGCCGGCCGGCAGGCCCGCGAGGGCGCCCCGGCCGTCGTTCGCCGCCAGCTCGAACTCCCGCCGCTCATGGGCGAGTGCCCGGTCGAGACCGGCGTCCACCCGGTCGAACGACTCGCCCGTGGTGCCCTTGCCGCCGATGACCTTCGCCAGGGCCTGGTCGTAGCTGCCCGCCTCGTCGGCGGCGCGGGCCTCGCGGTGCCGGTCCTGCCACTGGCGCACGGCCTCGATCGCCTCCCGTACGGGCTCCCGTCCCTCGGCGTCGTCCGCCAGCTTCCGCGCCCTGCCCAACAGGCTGCCCTCGGCGGCGCCGTCGTCCGCATTGGCACCGTCGCCGGTTCCGGTTCCGGCTTCGGTTCCGGTGGGGGACGGGGCGTCGCCGATCACGCGTGCCATGCCGGAACGGTAACCCGCCTCGTAGAAGTCCTCGTTGGATTCGTTCAGCACCGCGCCCCGCGCCACCAGGGTCAGGGCCTCGTCGCCGCGGGCCCGCAGCGCGTCGATCCGGGCCGTGGTCAGCACCCGCAGGGACACCGCCCCCTGGTCGCGGGAGTCCGCGAGCCGGCCGTCCGCGACGGCGTGGCCGGCCACCAGCCACAGCAGGATCACCGCGGTGGCGGCGGAGGCACCCACCAGCCCCTGGTTGAACACCCGGTTCGTACGGAGGAACTCCCGGCGCTGCGCGGCGGCGAGGCCGGCCAGGGCCAGGGCGCCGAGCCCGAGCGCCGCCCAGGGCCAGGCGCGGGCGTCGGCGTAGTCCGCGTCCAGCCGCGCCGTCTCCTCCTCGTACAGCTCCGCCGCGGCGGGCAGCAGTTCTGAGCGCATCTGCGCGTTGGCGTGCCGCAGATAGGCGCCGCCCAGCGGCAGGCCCTGCCGGTTGGTCGCCCGCGCGGTCTCCACGAGGCCGGTGTAGACCGGCAGCCGCTCGTTGAGTTCGGTGATCCTGCGGTGGGCGGGGCCCGAACCGCCGGTCGCGGCGGCGGCCCTCACGAGCAGCTCCGACGCGCGGGCGATGTCCCGCTCGAAGCGCTCCCGCACGTCGCGCGGCTCCTGCGGGCCGGCGAGGAAGCCGGCCGCGGCGGTGGTGTCGGCGTCCGCGAGGGAGCGGTAGATGTCGGCGGCGTCGTTGCTCAGCCGCTGGCTGCGGTGCACGACGTCGTCGGCCGCGGCGGCCCGCTCGGACACCTGCCAGGCGGTGAGCGCGCCGAAGGCGACGACCAGGGCGGCGAGGGCGGCGCCGACGAGCCGCAGCCGCCCCGGCTCGGTGGGCGCCGCGGCCCGCACCCGCGCGGCGCCCTCGGCCCAGCCGCGCGGGCCCGTGCGGGCCCCTGGGCGGGGGGCGGGCAGGGACG
>NZ_JBPQTV010000306.1:0-7697 GCF_051386515.1 Streptomyces sp. URMC 123
CGCCGGGTCGTCGCCGGCCTCGGCGCCCGGCTGCGCGGCGACGCGGACATGCTCGCGCCGCACGCCGTGCTCACCGCGCAGGAGCCGGGCACGGAGCCGTCCCAGCTCGACATGTTCGAACAGGTGGCGCTCCAGCTCGCCGCGTCCATGCCGCGCGGCACCGGCCGGCTGCGGCTGCCCGGCTACCGGCTGCTGCACGCCGTCCTCACCGCGCCGCGCCTGGAGGGGCCGCTGGAGCAGCGCCACCGCGCCCTGCGCGACCACTGCTACGCCGCCCACTGCCAGTGGTCCACCCCGGCCGGCACCCTGTGGTGGCTGGGCGGCCGGGACCAGGCGGGCGGCGGCAGCCTGGTGGAACTGCTGTGGAACTTCATCGCCGGCCCGCTGTTCCAGCGGCTGCCCCGGGCGCTGTACGGGGCCCGGGCCACCCGGCGCATCCTCGGCCACGGCCGCAGCCGCCGCTGGTACGCCGAGTGGTACCGGCAGCAGCACGGCGCGCCGCCCACCGACTTCTTCCGCTCCGCCCTGGAGCTCGCCCGCGGCGAGGAGCAGCGCGACCCGGAGCAGACCGACCGGGTCCTGATGCACGCGCTCCTCGCCGACCTCGACGCCGCCGTCAGCCCGCGCCGCCTCAGCCCCTGGCGGCGCCGGCGCACCACCCGCTTCGTCCTCCTCTTCGAGGAGCTCGGGCACGCCGACTCCCGCACCCAGCGCTTCGTGCGCGAACTGCGGTCGGCCGCCGAGGACCTGGGGTGCACCTCCGTGCTCGCCATCGGCGCCGGCGCGCGGTCGCTGGCCGCCCGGGTGCCGGACCTGCGGCCCACCGACCTCGCCCACGCCGGTGCCGAACTCGACCTCGTCGAGCGGCGCGGCATGCCGCCCGGCACCCCCAGCGGCATGATCGTGCCGCTGCGCGAGGACGCCTTCCAGGACGACCAGCAGGCCGCCTACTGGCTGGGCCGGCGGCCCCGCCTGGTGCCGCCCACGCATCGCTGGGGCCCGGCCGCGGAACTGCTCGGCGTCGCCGGGGCCGCGGTGCTCGCCCTGCTGCTCACGGCGGGACTGGTGGCCTTCCCCGGGCTGCGGGACAGGGGTGACGACACCTGCCTCGGCGGCACCTTCCTCGGCACGGACGGGCAGTGCGTCGGTGTCGACGAGGGCGCGGCCGGGTTCGGCACCCGCCCCAGCGACCGCGCCGTACGCGACGTCCTGGGGCGCATCGAACGCCAGAACGCCGAGGTCGACGCGGCCTTGCGGGGCCGGCCCGCGGACGACCCCCGCCCCGGGCACCGCACCGTCGTCTACTTCGGCCCGCTGACGGGCGGCAAGGACGCCGAGGACCCCGTGCGCGGCGGCACCCTGCCCGAGCTGCGCGGCATCGCCATCGCCCAGCAGGAAGTCAACCGGCAGGCGCTGACCACCGGCGAGCGCATTCCACTGCGGGTGCTGGCCGCCAACGCCGGCGACCGCTTCCGGGACGCGCCCGCCGTCGCCGACCACATCGTCGAACTGGCCGGGCGCGACCCCTCGATCATCGGCGTCGTCGGCTTCGGACAGAGCCGGCGCAAGACGTACGAGGCGATGCGGACCCTGAACGCGGCCGGCATTCCCATGGTCGGCACCTCCGGCACCGCCGACGAACTGCTGCGCCAGGGCCCGCACTACTACCAGATCGCCCCCACCGACGAGCGGGCCGGCCGCGCCATGGCCGCCTTCGCCGCGGACGCCCCGATGATCCACACCAAGGACGCCGGCCGGGACAGCCAGGGCGGAGCCGGGGACGCCGGCCAGGACAGCCAGGGCGGCCAGGGCAGTCAGGGCGGCCGGGGAGAGGCCGGGGACGGCGAGCGGGCCACGCGCGTACGGATCGTCGCCGACCCCACCGACGCCTACAGCAACAGCCTCGCCGCCTCCTTCCGCACCCACTACGGGCCGGCCCGCGCCGAGGTCCTGCTCTACACCCCCGGCGACGCGCCCGAGTCCGGGCCGGTGCCGGGCGCCCTGACCGGTACGGCGGTGCCCACCGTGGAGGACCTGGCGCGCGAGGTGTGCGAGGCGGTGCGCGAGGAGCCGCGCACGGCCCTGGTCTGGTCGGCGCGGGCCAGCCAGTTCACCCCGTTCCTCAGCGAGCTCTCGCGGATCTCCCGCGACTGCCCGCGCGTCAGCGTGCTCGGCGGCGACGACGTCACCAACACCCTCGTCCAGGACGAGCGCCCCTGGGACCACTTCCGGGGGCTGACGCTCTACTACGTCTCGCACGGGCTGGCCTCGGCCATCACCGCCGCCAGCACCGAGGCCGCCACCTACCTCGGCGCGTACGACGCCGCGTACGGGGGCGGGCGCGAGGCACAGGCGACCGCGCTGCGCGACGACGGGCACGCCACCCTCGCCTGGGACGCGCTGCGCTATCTCGCCGAGGCGGTGGACCAGGCGTGGCGGACGACCGGCGGCCACGCCGACCGGGTCGACCGCCCCCTGGTGCAGGGCGTGCTCTACCAGGGGCTGGGCAGCGGCGGCCTGGACGGCGCCACGGGCCGGATCGAGGCCAGGGGCGCGGCGGGTGGCGGCCGGCAGACGGAGAACAAGCTGGTCCGAGTGGTGCGGGGGTCCGCGGAAGGGCCCCGGACGGAGCTGCTGTGCGGAGTGGTGGCCCAGGGCGACGAACGCCGTCGGTGGGGGCCGGAGGGAGAGCGTCGATGTCCATGACGGCGGGTGCGGCCCCGGCCGCCCGGGTCCTGCTCACGCTGACGGCGGCGCTGGCGCTGCTGCTTCCCGGGCCGGTGCTTCCGGGGCCGGTGTCGGCCACGGCCAGCGCGGCGGAGGCGCGGGGGCCGGTGCCGGCAAGCGCCGCGGAGGGCCGGGGGTCGGTGCCGGCCAGGGGCGCGCAGACGCGCGGGTCGGTGCCGCCGCTCACCGACGAGGCCGGCCGCACCCTCACCCTGCGCGGCTGGAACGTGGAGGACAAGACCCACCGCGGCGCCGACGCCCTGTCCGCCGTCACCGAGCGCCACTTCCGCGATCTGCGCGCCCACGGCTTCAACACCGCCCGTCTGCTGGTCTTCTGGGACGACCTCGAACCGGAGCGGGGGCGGTACAGCGGGCGCTATCTCGACCGGATCGAGCGCATTCTCGACTGGGCGTGGCGGCACCGCGTACGGGTCGTCCTCGACGCCCACCAGGACGTCTACGGCCCCGCGTTCGGGCACCGGGGCGTCCCCGAGTGGGCCACCAGGACCGACGGCCTGCCCTTCACCCCGCACCCCGACGACTGGTTCGCGGAGTACTTCGAGCCGGCCGTGCAGGCCGCCTTCGACCACCTCTACCGCGACCGCGACCTCCAGCGCGCCCAGGCGCGGATGTGGCAGGTGCTCGCCGGGCGCCTGGCCGGCCACCCGGCGCTGCTCGGCTACGACCTGATCAACGAGCCGATGGGCCGGATGCTGCCGGGGGAGGACCTGGCCACGGCGGCGCGGCGGATCGAGGCCGAGCAGCTCACCCCGATGTACAACCGGCTCGCGGACGCCATTCGCGCCGTGGACCGCCGCACCTGGCTGTTCGTCGAGCCGACCCCGATCGTGGGCGAGGGCGTGCCCACGGGCCTCGGCCGGATCGACGACCCCCGGGTGGTGTACGCCCCGCACTTCTACAACGCGGCGATGGAGGCCGGGGCGGACTACGACCCGTCGGCCGGCTGGATCGAGCGGTACGAGGCGGCCGTGACGCGCTATCCCGCCGAGCACCGGGTGCCGGTCGTGGTGGGGGAGTGGGGCCCGCTCAACAGCGAGCTGCCGAACATGGGCCGCTTCTACGACGACGCCCTGGCCTCCCTGGAGCGCTACGGCTCGGGGTGGGCGGGGTACGTGTGGTGCTACGGCGGCGGGTACTGCGCGCTCGACGCCGACGGGCGCTTGCGGAAGAACAAGGAGCGCACGGCACGGCCGTACGCGCCGGCCGTGGCCGGACGGGTGGCCGAGGACCGCTACGACCCGGCCGCTCGTACGTATCGGCTGCGCTTCGCCCCCGGCGCGGGGCCCGGTTCGGGTCCCGGTGCGGCGTACGACATGGGGCCCGGCTCGCGGGGCGGGGTGAGCGAGTTGTCGCTGCCGCCCACGGCCGAGGGGTGGCGGGTGACGGTCGAGGGGCCGGCGACGGCCTGGCCGAGGACCGTCGGCCCCGGCCGCTCCGCCACGGTGACGGTCCGCGGTGCGGTGGGGTCCGGTCACGGGAGCGGTTCGGGGTCCGGTCACGGGGGTGGCGGGCCGGCCGGTGCGGAGGTGCGGGTGACCGTGACGCCGCTCGCCGGCGTCAAGCCGGCGTCGTGAAAGGGGCGTCAGCCGACACCGTCGGATGATCCGCCTTTGCCTGCCCGTGACTTATCGGTGCGTCCATCGGATAAGCGGGGTGGCAGGGCCGGGCGGGCGCCCCACGCGGGCAGCCGGAGCCGGCCACGACAGAGCACGAGGAGACGACGGTGAACGGCAAGCAGGGCAGGGCGCTGACCCGATGGGCGGTCGCGGCCGCCATGACGGTGGCGGCGGTCGCCCTTCCGGTCGGCGCGGCGAGCGCCGACGAGTACCACGAGCAGTCGGACAACGGGCCTCGGGTGGCGCTGATCAACGGCCAGGTCGACGACCCCATGGAGGACGTGCTGGAGCACTTCCTGCTGCTGGGCGGCACCCACACCTGGGACTGACGGGGACTGACCCGGTGGTGGACCGGCCCCCCGGTCGGGCACTGATCCCGGCGGGGCCGACCCCGGCAGGGGCCGAGGCCGCCCCCGGCGGGCCCGGCCGGACGGCCCCGGACAGCCGCCGGGGCCACCGCGACCGGCCCGGTGGCGGCCGGCGCGTCCCGTGGCGTCCTGCGCCGTGTCAGCCGCCCGGCCGGCGCAGCAGGACACCGATGTGGGCGGCGGCCGTCGACAGCCAGCGGCGGGCCTCGCGCAACTGCTCCTGGGTCACGCCGTTGTCGCGGGCCGCGTCCCGGATGTCGTCGCGGAAGCGGTCCAGCAGCCGGTCCAGATCGCGCGCCGGATCGGCGGACGGGGCGTCACCCGCCCTGGCCCACTCCGGCTCGGGCACCTGCTCGACGCCCTCGGCGGGGCCTCCCGCAGGGGCCGCGCCGGCGGACCCGCCCGGCTCCGCGCCCCGCGCGCCCGGGGCCTCGGCGCCCCGGGCGCCATGGGACGGACCCGCCCACTCGTGGCCCGCCGCCGCTCCCGCGGTGCCGGCCAGCGCGCCCAGCTCCCGCGCCAGGGCGTTGACCCCCTCCAGCAGCCCCGTCGGCCAGTCGCCGTGCCGCGCGTGCTCCTGGATCTGCTCCTGGACCCGGCGCTTGATCCGCAGCACCTCGTCCCGGGTCTGCTCATGGGCCTGTTCGGCCTGGCGGCGGGCGCGCTGGGCATCCTGCTTGGCCCGGCGGCTCTCCTCCTTGGCGCGGCGTGCCTGCTCCTTCCACTCCTCCCTGGCGCGCGTGAACTCCTCCTTGGCCAGCCGCCACGCCTCCCGGTCCCCGAGGCCGCTCTCCCAGTCGGTCCAGGGCCGGTCCGCGGCCTCGCCCTTGCGGGCGCCGGGCCGGGCACCCGCCGGGCCGCCGCGGGCCTCCTTGGCGGCGGCGCGCAGCTCGCGGCGCAGATCGTCGGCCGAGCCGCGCACCTCCTCGCGGATCTCCGCCGCCAGCTCGGCGACCGACTCGTGGATCTCCAGTTCGAGCTCCGCCAGTTCCCCCTGGCGGTCGCGGAGTTCGGCGCGGCCCGCCTCGGTGATCGAGTACACCTTGCGGCCGCCCTCGGTGGCGTGGGTGACCAGGCCCTCGGCCTCCAGCTTGGCGAGGCGGGGGTAGACCGTGCCGGCGGAGGGGGCGTAGCGGCCCTGGAAGCGCTCCTCCAGCAGCCGGATCACCTCGTAACCGTGGCGCGGTGCCTCGTCGAGCAGCTTGAGCAGATAGAGCCGGAGCCGGCCATGGGCGAAGACGGGGGGCATCTCAGAGAACCTTTCCACCCGATGGCGACGATGGCGACGACGGGGACGGCGAGGGGGCGGGGCCGCCGGCGGGCGCGGCGCCGACGAGGCGGGCGTCGTCCTCGGCCCGGCGCAGCAGGGCCACGGACCCGGAGAGCGTGGTGATCGCGAGCTTGCCGGCCGCGCTGCCCAGCCGGCCGCGCAGCCGCCGGGACCCCCACTGGTTGTCGACCCGGAGGCCGTCGAACACGCAGGAGATCCTGCCGGCGGTCGTCTTGGCGTCCACCTCGGAGTCCCCGGTGTACGGCAGCCGGACGGCGACCTCGCCGGAGACGGTGTCGAGCCGGAGGTCCGGCGTCTGGTGGGGCAGCAGATCGGCCATCAGGTCGCCGCTGACGGAGTCCGCCCGCACGGCGGGGCCGGCGCCGTCCACCAGGGTCAGATCGCCGGACACGGAGCTGAAGCGCAGCGGCCCCGTCAGGGCCTGGGTCTCGAGGGCCCCGGACACGGTGTCCGCCTCGACCTGGCCGGAGAGGCCGACGAGCGTGGTGTCACCGCTGACGCCCTGGACCTCCGTGCGCCCGGAGACGCCGGAGACGACCGCGACGGCGTCCACCGTGGCGACCCGGACCCGCGCCCCCGCGGGCACGGTCAGCGAGACGACGGCCCGGCGCCGCCGGCGCTGGCGGGCCGGCCAGGAACGGAAGCCCTTCCAGGGGAGGTCCTCATAGGCGACGATCAGCACGCCCTCGCGATGGGTGACCACCAGGGGCGGGCCCTCCAGCGCGCTCACCTCCAGGCGGGCGGTCGGCTCGTGCGTGCCGACGACATTCACCGTGCCGCTGACGAGCCGCACATCGAGGGCCACGACGGGCTCGGCGAACGAGAGCTCTCGCGGCTCGGAAACCGACCACTCGGACATGGGCCCGACCTCCCCGGGAACGGCACGGCGACGCAACATATCGCGTCTCTCGATAGACACGATATATCGCGCTTGTGGGAAGTCAAGACCGCCTCGGCCCCGTGCGGAGCGGCGGCGATGCGGCGACTACTCGTCGTCCTCGTCGTCGAGCCGGGCCAGCCAGGTGGCCAGACGCTCCACCGGAACCTCGAAGTCCGGGTTGAGGTCCACGAACTCGCGCAGCCGCTCGGCGACCCAGCCGAGGGAGACCTCCTCGTCTCCGCGCCGGTTCTCCAGCTCCTCGATGCCACGGTCGGTGAAGTACAAGGCCTGCTCCACAAGGGGGTACGGGACGGGATGTTCTCCGCAAGGATAGGCAGCCTCGTCGCACGCTCTCGCGCGGGTGGGGCACCGGCACTAGCCTGCTGGAGCATCACCGGCGGGGAGGCGGGGGGCGGAATGAGCGATGGCGTCATCCGGGTGGAGCTGCCGGACGGCACGCCCGTCTGGGCGCGGATCTCGGGGGCCGAGGAGGTCGCCGGGCCGCGCCGCGGCGGCTACACCGACACCCGCTTCGCCGACCGGGTGACGGCCCGGGTCGAGGGGCTGCAGCCCCTGGTCGCCGGGGTCGCACGGTCCCTGGCGAGCGCGCTGCGGGCCGCCCGGCCGGACGAGGTGAGCGTGCAGTTCGGCATCGAGCTGGCCGGCCGGGCCGGCAAGGTCGTGGGCCTGCTCGCGGACGGCGAGGCCAAGGGGGCCATCTCGGTCACCCTCACCTGGCGGGGCGACCCGCCCCCGGAGCTCACCGCGGCCGACCCGCCCCCGGAGGCCACCGC
>NZ_JBPQTV010000307.1:0-7682 GCF_051386515.1 Streptomyces sp. URMC 123
CCGGCCGCCGCGACCCCCCGGGCCGGCGGCCCGCCCGCCGCCTCCGGCCCTGCCGCGCCTCGACGTCCTCGGGCTCATGGCCTGCCACCCTTCCTCGCACTGCCGACCTGCGCCCCCTGGTTCCAGGATGCGCCGCCGGGCGGGCACGGGCGCGCGGAAACGGGAGCGGCACGTACGGATACGCGACGGGCCGCACCCGTACGGCCAACCGCGGCGGACCGCCCCCGTACGGCAGCCGCGCGCCCTCAGCGTCCGGCGTCTGCTGACGCCGCCGGCGAGCCCGTGCCGTCGCGCAGCGCGCACGCCGCCGCGTACCCCGAGGGGACGGCCACGTCCCGGAGCACCCAGCCCGGCGGGCGGCCCGGGGTCGCGCCCGCGCCGACATACGTGACGGAGGGGTCCTCGGCCAGGCCGATGCCGATGCCCTTGAGATACGCCTCCTTACGGCTCCAGCAGCGGGTGAAGGCCGCCGGCCGGTCCCGTTCGGGCAGGGCGGCCATCTCCACGCGCTCGCGCTCGTGCAGCCGGGCGGCGATCTCGGCGGCGACCGAGGGGGCCGGTTCCCGCTCCACATCGGCACCGACCGGCACGCCGGCGACCGCTATCAGCACCAGATCGGCGGCGTGCGAGAGGGAGAAGTGCAGGGGCGCGCCCGCGACGGCGGGACGGCCGTGCGGGCCGCCGCATCCGGGGCAGTCCTCGCGGACGAGCCGCAGCCCGGCCGGGTCGCTGTCGAGACAGGCGCCGAGCAGCCGGCGCAGCGCGACATGCGCGACGCGATAACGGTCACGGTCGGCCTCGCGCAGAAAGGCGGCCGCCCGGGACCGCTCCTCCGCGTCGAGCAGATACTCGTGCGCGCCGGCGGCGGCCGTGTGCTCGGACACGCGCAGCAGCCAGGCGTGGGGCGCGCCGGACCGATCACCGTCCAGGGGCGCCGGCAGGGCGTCGTCCGGGCGCAGGAGGCGCGGCGACAGTACGGTCGTCGCCTCCCCACCGGTCGCACCGGTCGGTCCCGCGCCGGCTGCTCCCCCGCTCACCGGCCCGTCGCCCGTCGGCCCGCCCGCCAGCCCGCCCAACGGCCCGTCGCCCGCCGGCCCTCCGTGCTCGCGTACGGCCGCCCGCCCGTTCTCCTCGCTCGTCACGCTCGCTCGTCCCCCTCGTGTCGGGCTTCCCGTTCGCGCGCTCACGACCGTGATCGCGGCCGAACATCGTATCGCCGCAGCCCGGTCACGCGCCGCCGACCGGCCGCCTCCCCCTGCCGCCGACAGGTGGTCAGCCGGTGCGCGGGCCCGCGCACTCCGGCGGCGAGGGAGCGGCCCCGTCCGTGGCCATGGGGGCGGCGGCCAGCGTGCCGTCGGGCCGGAGCGTGGCGCGTTCACCGGTGCGGTACATCCGGGCGCCGGGCGCCCCGTAGGGGTCCGCGACGAAGCGCGCGGCGGTGAGGGCCGCCCGACCGGCGAAGCCGGTGGCGAGCCGGTCCCCCGCGAGGTACAGCTCGCCGGGAACGCCGGGCGGACACGGCCGCAGGGCGGCGTCGAGGAGGCGCACCCGGGTGTTCCACCCCGGCACCCCGAGGGGCACGGGCCCGGAATCCTGCGCCGCGCACGGGTGGTGGAGGGCGGCGACGGCCGAGCCCTCGGGGCCGTGGAAGCGGTGCAGGGCCACGCCGGGCAGCAGCCGATGGGCGCGCTCGACGGTCTCCCGGGAGAGTGCGCCGCCGGAGCACAGGATGCGGCGCGGGTACGCGGGCGCCCCGTCCGTGGTCGCGTCGGCCTCGGTGGAGGCGTAGGCGTAGGCGCCGGCGTCGACGCCATCGATGACCTCGGCGACCTTGGCGGCCTTGGCGGCCTCGATGGCGTCGAGGAGCTCCCCGAGCCCGGCCTCGGTCACACACGCCGTGGTGACGCGCTGTTCGCGCACCGTACGAGCCAGGCCCGCCGCATCCGTACGGGCCGCGCCCACCGCCCTCGTACGGGCCGCACCCGCCACGCCGTACGGTCCCGGCCGCCCGCCGGTGTCGGCCAGGACGAGCGCCGCGCCGTACCGCAGGGGCAGCAGCAGCGCGCACAGCGCGGCCTCGGAGCCGAACGGGGCATGGGCGAGGACGCGGTCGTCAGGAGTGAGCGCACCGACGCTCCCGGCCCAGCGCAGCCGGTTGTCCATGGCCGCGTGCGAGACGACGACCCCGGTGGGGGCGGCTCCGCTGCCGTGGCGGTCGCTCCCCTCGGGCAGCACGACACGGGCCGGCTCGGGCAGCACGACACAGGCCGGGTGGTGCGGGGTGAGGGCCCGGCCGGGATTGGTGGTGAGCCGGCCGGCGAGGGCGCGCCGGGTGGCGGGGTCGTCCAGGACGAGCCGGGGGCGGTCGGCGAACGCCCTCGCGGGCAGGGCCGCCGCCGTCGCCGCGTCGGTGACGACACAGCGGGGCGCCGCGTCGCCCAGGACTGCGGCGAACCGCTCGGTGGACAGGACTGTGGGCAGGGCGGCGGGGTCGAGGACCCTGCACGCCCCGCCGGCCTTCAGTACGGCGAGCAGCGCCACGATCAGGTCGAGCGAGAGCGGCAGGGCGACGGCGACCACGGCCCCGGGGCGGACGCCGCGGCCGATGAGTTCGCGGGCGAGCCGGTTGGCGCGGGCGTTGAGCTCGCCGTAACGGACCGTCAGGTCGCGGAGGACGACGGCAGGCGCGCCGGGGGTGCGGTTGGCCCATGCCTCGATGGGGCCGATGACCGTGGTGGGCGGCAGGGCCACCGAGGTGTCGTCGAGCTCGGCGAAGGCGTCGAGCGGGGCGCTCCGGGGGCCGGGGGCCATGCCGGGAAGGGCCGGTCGCCGAACCGGGGGCTCCGGCCGCGCCGGGGGCTCGTGCGGGTCGCCGGCCACGAGGTCGTCCAACAGGCGCAGAAAGCCCTCCTGATGGCCGGCGAGCCCGTCCTCGTCGTGACCGTCGGGGTCGGCGTCGTGGTCGATCAGCAGACCGGCGCCGTCGGCACGTTCCTGCACGGTGACGGTGAGGCCGTCCACCGGCCCGGAGGCGAGCCGCAGCACATGCGAGCGGGCGCCGGCGAAGAGCGGCCCGGGGCCGGACGGCATGACCTGGACCAGCGGGCCGGCGCGGTGTCCCGCCGGGGCGGCGGTGCGGGCGCCAGGACGGTCGGAACCGTACACGCGGGGGCCGTCGGAGCCGTACGCGCAGGGGCTGTCGAAGCCGTACTCGCCCGGTCCGCCGGAGCCGTGCGCAAGGGGGTCACCGGAGCCATCCGAGCGGGGGCCGTCGGAGCCATGCGCACCGGGGCCGGAAGCGTCTCCGCCGAAGCCGGCGCCGTCGGGGGCGCAGCCGCCGTACCCGCCCGAGTCGGCGGCCGCCCCGAGGCCGTCCTCGAACCGGTACCGCTGGTGGCGGCGGGCGTCCCGGACGCCGAGGGCGACCTGCCGGGTGAGCTCGGCGAAGGTGGTGTCGGGCATGACGGCGAGCCGCAGCGGTACGACGTTCGCGACCGTGCCGGGCACGCGCAGGGCGGTGGTGCCGGCGCGGCCCATCATGGGCAGCCGCAGCAGTACGTCCTCGGCGCCCGTGGTCCGGGCCAGGTGCAGCGCCTGGGCCGCGATGACGACGTCCGACCAGGTGGCGCGGACGGCCGCGGCGAGATCGCGGAGCCGCTCCGCCGCCTCCGGCGACAGCAGCGCGGTACGGCGGAGGGCGGGGCGCCGCGGCGCGGTGCGGCCACGAGCGGCCCGCGGGTCCGGACCGGGGGCGGCCGAAACCTCCGCACGCGGTCGCTCCAGGGCCGTCAGGGCTCCCCCACGAGGCCGGCCGGGGGCCGCCGAAGCCCCCGCATCGGGTCGGTCAGGGGCCGCCGGAGCCCCCCGGAGCCGTCCGGCCCAGTGGTCGCGGTCCTCGGCGTACTGCTCCGACAGCCGGTACGCGGTGTCCTCGGCGACGAGGTCGGAGAGCCGGCCGAAGGGACTCGGCCCGGGTTCGGCGCCCGTGGCGAGCGCGGAGTACGCCTCGGCGACCCGGCGGGCGACCAGCGTCATCCCGAAGCCGTCCAGCGCCGCTCGGTGCGCCCGGTGGTACCAGAGCCAGCGCCGGTCCCCCACTCGGAACAGCGCGTTCCGGAAGAGCGGCCCGGCGGCGAGGTCGAACGGGTCGGCGAGGTCGGCCGTCGTCCAGGCCCGCGCCGTGGCGTCCGGGTCCCCCTGGTCGCGCAGGTCCGCGGCGTGCAGGGGGAAGCCGTGGCCGGGCGGTTCGATGGCGATGGGCACCTGGCGCGGCCCCTCCGGGGTGTCGACGAAGCGCACGCGCAGCGCGTCCGTCTCGCCGACCGTGCGGTGCAGGGCCTCGGCGAACAGCACGGGGTCGAGGTCGCCGGAGATCTCGTACAGCTCGGCGGTGTGGTGCGCGGGGTCGTCCGGGTCCAGCGCCTGGGCCCGCAGAACGGCCGCCTGGGCGGCGGTCGGCGGCAGCCCGGGGCCGGTCCGGGCGCCCGCCGCGGTCCGCCCAGCGGCCGCCGCCTCCCCGGGCCGACCGGAAGCCGTGGCGGGCTCCCCGAGCCCTCCGGCCACCGCCTCACCGAACCGCCCGGCCGCCTCCCCGAACCGCCCGTCAGCCGTCGTCGTCGCAGGCTCCAGGACCGCGGTCATGAGACCACGCCCAGGAGCGCGGCCCACTGCTCGATGGCGGGCCGGCCGGCGAGGTCGACAAAGGTCACCTCGACGCCGTGGTCGCGCCGCCAGCGCTCCGCGAGCGCCATCAGACGGACCGAGTCCAGCCCGTAGTCGACGAGGTTCTCGTCGTCGGGGAGGTCGGCGGGGTCCTCGCCGAGGACATCGGCGACGTCGTTGCGGATGAGGTCGAGCGTCAGGGCCATGGTGGTCAGATTCCGTTCAGCACGCGGTCGGTGGTGGTGACGAGGGCGCATCTGCCGGCCGCCCACTCCAGGGCCCGGCGGTGGTCGCGCTCGGAGAAGTCGGCGACGGCGTCGGCGACGAGGAAGGGCTGGATGTCGCGCATCCAGGCGTCGCAGGCGGTGGTCAGCACCCCGATGTGGGCGTAGACGCCGATGAGCAGGAGCTGGTCACGGCCCTGTTCGCGCATCAGCTCGGCGAGCTCGGTGCGCACGAACGCGCTGTACTTCCACTTGGTGAGGACGGTGTCGTCGGGCCCGGGGGCCAGCGCGTCCGTGACGGCCTCGGCGCGCGGGTCGGCGGGCAGCCCGGGGCCCCAGAAGTCCTGCTGCAGACCGCGCTCCTCGGGCCTCTGGCCGCCGCGCTGGGCGGAGAGGACGACGGGGATGCCGAGGCGCTCGCACTCCTTCTTCAGCCGGGCGCCGTTGTTCAGGAGCTCCGTGAGGGGCGAGGCGCCCTGGGTGAACGCGTCGAGGAAGTAGTTCTGCATGTCGTGCACGAGCAGCACGGCGCGGTCGGGGTCGAGGCGCCAGGCGACACGGTTGGCCGGCAGGTCGTCGGCCGAGGGCATCGGATAGGGCGCGATGGCGGGGAGGGCCACGGGTGGTCTCTTTCGGAAACGGTACGGGAGGGAAGACGGAACAGGGATGGGACGAGGCGGGCCGGTACGCGGCGGCGGGGGCCCGTACGAGGTGGGAGCGGACGTGCGTCCGGCGGGCCCGTACGCGGCGGCTGGGGCCCGTACGCGGCCGGCGGAGGCCAGTGCCCGGCCGAGGCCCGTAGTCGATCAGGCCGGCGCGCCCCCCGTGGCGGCCCGCAGCCGCTCGGCGATCGCCGCCCGCAGGTCCTTCTTGCTCACCTTGCCCACCCCGGTGGCGGGAAAGGCGTCGACGAACTCCACCCGGTCGGGCACCTTGTACGCCGCCAGCCCCCGCTCCCGGACGAAGCGCTTGAGGGCGGCGGGCCGCAGCGGCCGGTCACCCTGGGCGCCCTCCGCCCCGCCGGGGCCTCCCGTGCCGCCGGTGCCGCCGGTGCCGCCGGCCGGAGCCTCGCGCAGGACGACGAAGGCACAGGTGCGCTCGCCCAGGTAGTCGTCGGGCATGGCGACCACGGCCGCGTCGTGCACGGCCGGGTGCGCGAGCAGATGGTTCTCGATCTCCTCGGCGGCGACCTTCTCGCCGCCCCGGTTGATCTGGTCCTTGGCCCGGCCCTCCACCACCAGGTGGCCGCTCGCCGTCCTGCGGACGATGTCCCCTGTGCGGTAGAAGCCGTCGGCGGTGAAGGAGCGCGCGTTGTGCTCGGGCGCGTTCCAGTAGCCGCGAATGGTGTACGGGCCGCGGGTCAGCAGATGGCCCGGCGTGCCGGGCGGCACCTCGGCGTCCCGGTCGTCGACGATCCGGATCTCGTCGTCCGGGGAGATGGGCCGGCCCTGGGTGGTGACCACGACGTCCTCGGGATCGTCCAGGCGGGTGTAGTTGACGAGGCCCTCCGCCATGCCGAAGACCTGCTGCAGCGCGCACCCGAGGACCGGCCGCACCCGGCGGGCCGCCTCCTCGCTGAACTTCGCGCCGCCGACCAGCAGCACCTCCAGGCTGGACAGGTCGTGCTCGCCGCGCGGCGCGGCCTCCAGCCAGATCAGGGCGAGCGGCGGCACCAGCCCGGTGAGGGTGACCCGCTCCCGCTCGATCAGCGGGAGGGCGACATCGGGGGTGGGCCGCGGGGCGAGCACCACCCGGGCGCCCGCGTACAGCGCGCCGAGCGTGCCGGGCGAGCTGAGCGGGAAGTTGTGGGCGGCGGGCAGCGCGCACAGATAGACGCTGCTCTCGTCCACGCCGCAGATCTCGTTGGAGCCCCGGATCGAGTACAGGTAGTCGTCGTGGGTGCGCGGGATGAGCTTGGGCACGCCGGTGCTGCCGCCGGAGAGCTGGAGGAAGGCGAGGTCGTCCGGGCGCGGCGGGTCGGGAACCGGCACCGGCGCGGTCGGCACGTCCGCGAGCCGGGTGTGCTCGCCGGGGTCGTCGCCGACGACGAACACATGGCGGAGGGTGGGGACCTCGGCCCGTACGGCGCTGGCCAGCGCCCGGTGGTCGAAGCCGTCGGCGACAGCGGGGACGACGTACGCGACGGCCTCGGTGAACGCGCAGAAGTGGCGGATCTCGGTGAGCCGGTGGGCGGGCAGCGCGAAGACGGGCAGCGCGCCGATCCGGAACAGCGCGAAGATCACCTCGAAGAACTCGGCGATGTTCGGGAGCTGCACCACGACCTTGTCGCCCTTGGCGATGCCCCGGGCGAGGAAGCCGGCGGCCAGCGCGTCGGCCCGCTCGTCGAGTTCGCGGTACGACCAGCGCCGGTCGGTGGCGGGGTCGACGACGGCGATCCGGTCGCCGTGCCGTACGGCCCGCTCGCGCAGCATCTCCCCGAAGGTCTCGCCGCGCCACCAGCCGGCGGCGCGGTAGCGCTCCGCGTACGCGGCGGGCCAGGTGGGGGTGGGGGCGGTGGTCACTGGTCTGCTCCAACGGCGTGCAGGAAGGTACGGAACTTGGCGCCCGTCTCGGCGGTCTCGGCGGCGGGCGAGGAGGCGGCGACGACCCCGGCGCCCGCGTACAGCCGCAGGCCGCGCTCCTCGGCCTCAGCGCAGCGGATGGTGACGACCCACTCGCCGTCGCCCCGGTCGTCCTGCCAGCCGACGACCCCGGTGAAGAAGCCCCGGTCGAAGGGCTCGAGTTCGGCGATGACGCGCCGGGCGTGGGCGGTGGGGGTGCCGCAGACGGCGGGGG
>NZ_JBPQTV010000308.1:0-7668 GCF_051386515.1 Streptomyces sp. URMC 123
GGCCTGGACCAGAGCTGGGGCGGGGGGCGGGGCGCACCGTACGTCTTCGGGCCAATGTGCTCGTTTCGTCACAGGGGCCCCCGCGGCGCCCGGTTCCGGAACCCGCGCCGCCGCGCGCTCCGTCCTGGTAGGGGACGGGCCATCCACGGTGGCTGAGAAGGCGTTGGTCATCACCTAGGGTCGTAGCCCGGGACCGGCGTGCGAGGAGCTGAAGGACGACACATGGCGCAGGCGTATCTGACCGAGACGGGGAACGGCGGCCCGCAGCCCGAGCGGGGGCGGTCCCTGGCCGGGCGCCTGGCGGGCTGGTGGCGGCCCGAGGGCATGTGGCGGCGCGGTGCCGTACTGGCGGCCGCGGCGGTGCTGCTCGCCGGGCTGATGGCCTTCCACGCGCAGGTCCCCAACACCGTCGGCAACCTCGGCAGCCTGCTGGAAACGTTCCTGCCCTGGCTGGGCCTGGGGATCTTCGTGATCCTCGCGCTCGCCCTGGTGCGGCGCTCCGCCACCGCGCTGGTCGCGCTGGTGCTGCCGGTCGCGATCTGGCTGAATCTTTTCGGCGGCCTGGTCACGGACAAGTCCGCGGCCGCCGGCGACCTCACCGTGGTGACCCACAACGTGAACGCCGACAACCCGGACCCGGCCGGCACCGCCCGCAAGGTCGCGGCGGCCGGCGCGGACGTGCTGGCCCTGGAGGAGCTCAAGCCCGCCGTCGCCGGCGTCTACGAGCAGACCCTGCGGGACACGTACCGCTACCACTCGGTGCAGGGCACGGTCGGCATCTGGAGCAAGTACCCGCTGACCGACGCGCGGCCCGTGAACATCCGCATGGGCTGGACGCGGGCCCTGCGGGCCACGGTCGAGTCGCCCAGGGGGCCGGTGGCCGTGTACGTGGCGCACCTGCCCTCGGTCCGGGTCAAGTTCCAGGCCGGGTTCACCGCCGGCCAGCGGGACGACAGCGCCAGCGCGCTCGGCCGGGCGATCGCCGAGGAGCCGATCGGCAAGGTGGTGCTCCTCGGCGACCTCAACGGCACGATGAACGACCGGGCGCTGGCGCCCGTCACCTCGCAGCTGCGCTCCACGCAGGGCGCCGCGGGCGACGGCTTCGGCTTCAGCTGGCCGGCCTCGTTCCCGATGGCCCGGATCGACCAGATCATGGTCAAGGGCCTGGAGCCGGTCTCCTCCTGGGCGCTGCCGGCCACGGCGAGCGACCATCTGCCGGTCGCGGCGGCGGTGCGGTTCTAGCTCTTTCGGGCAGGGCGATCGGTCGGGGCGAGTCGGGGCTTCGGCCAGGGCGTTCGGTCAAGGTGATCAGTCAGGGCGATGTGACGTGACCGTCACCCGGGATTCACGCGCGGGAAGAAACCCCTTGAGAGACTTTGTTCCGTAAGAGAACATACTCGTGCCCGTTCCCCCCACCGCGTCCCGGCGCGCGCCCCACGAACACCGCACGCGACGCCCCGCCCTCCGAAAGGTCTCTCATGCCCCTGGCCCTGCTCGCTCTCGCGATCAGCGCGTTCGGCATCGGCACCACCGAGTTCGTGATGATGGGCCTGCTGCCCAACGTCGCGGACGACCTGGGCACCTCCGTGCCCACCGCCGGCTACCTCGTCTCCGCCTACGCCCTCGGCGTCGTCATCGGCGCCCCGCTGCTCACCGCCCTCGGCTCCCGCGTCCCGCGCAAGCGGATGCTGGTGCTGCTGATGGCGGTCTTCACCGTGGGCAACCTCGCCTCCGCGCTGGCCCCCGGCTACGGGACGCTCGTCGCCGGCCGGGTGCTGGCCGGGCTGCCCCACGGCGCGTTCTTCGGGGTCGGCGCGGTCGTGGCCGCCCGGCTCGTCGCGGAGGGCCGGCAGGCGCGGGCCGTGGCCACGATGTTCCTCGGGCTGACCGTCGCCAACATCGTCGGCGTCCCCGCCGCCACGCTCCTGGGCCAGCACCTCGGCTGGCGCGCCACGTTCCTCGTCGTGACCGCGATCGGGCTGGTCGCCATGGGCGCGCTCGCCCTCCTCGTGCCCAAGCTCCCGCTGGAGCACCAGGGTGGACTCGGCCACGAGCTGCGCGCCCTCGGCAACCGGCAGGTGCTCCTCGGGCTGCTCACGGCGGTCTTCGGCTTCGCCGGGGTGTTCGCCGTCTACAGCTACCTCGCCTCGATGATGACCGAGGTCACCGGCTTCGCCGAGACCTCCGTCACCGTGGTGCTCGCCCTCTTCGGCATCGGCATGACCCTCGGGGCGCTGGTCGCCGGACCGCTCACGGACCGGGCCCTGCGGCCCACGCTCTACGGGTCCCTCACCGCGCTGGCCCTCGTCCTCGTCGCCTTCCACTTCACCGTGCACAACAAGTGGGCGGCGCTGGTGACGGTGGTGGTGCTCGGCGCGGTCGGCTTCATGACCACCACGCCGCTCCAGATGCTGGTCATGGCCAAGGCCCGGCACGCCCCGACGCTCGCCTCCGCGTCCAACCACTCGGCGTTCAACCTCGCCAACGCGGGCGGGGCCTGGCTGGGCGGCGTCGCCATCGCGGCCGGCTGGGGCTGGACGTCCCCCACGCTGGTCGGCGCGGCGCTGGCCGCGGTGGGCCTGGCGATCGCGGCGATCGCCGGCCTGCTGGACCGGGGCCCCGGGGAGCCCCGGGTGATCGCGGGCGCGCCGGCCGGCGCGTCTCCGGTGGAGCGCCTGGTGGGCGAGCGCGCGCCCTGACGCGGTCGGCGTGACGCCCGGTCGGGGCGTCACGCCGCTTCATGGCACGAACCGGCGCCGCCACCACCGCTCCGACGCGGGTGCGCCGGGGTCGGCGAGCGACCGGGACTCGTAGATCTCGTCATGGGGGCGTACGAGTGCCCGCAGCTCGCGCGCGGCCCGGGACGGGAGCCGCAGTACGGCGGTCTCCAGCAGGTCGCGCGCGGCGAGGTGCGGGTGGCAGCAGGCGTCGACGCCGCAGTCGTCGTCGCCGGAGCGCAGCGTGTGGGCCGGTCCGCGCACGGCCCGCGCCCAGAGCGCGAAGGCTCGCGCCACGTCGCCGTCGCCGAGCCCCTCGTCCGCCTCGAACCGCGCGACGGCCCCGGCCGACCCCCCGGACAGCCCGGCCACGGCGGGCACCCCCCGCCCACCTCCGCCGCTCCGCCTACGCGCCATGAACGTCCCTGCTGATCGCCATCCCCCATGCTGGCGGGTTGTGACCTCGGCCCACAACCGCGTTTCCGCGGCCGGATATGCCCGGGCGCACCCCGGGCCGCCCCGCGCCCCGCGCGGTGCTGAAGCGGTCGGCTCACCGCCGGAGGCGGCTGCCTTCCGTAAGGCTCGTGGGCGGCCCCGGAGGCATACGACTCGGCCGAAGGCCGCTGCGGTCTCCGGGCCGCTCCGCGCCCGGCGGCGGTGGGCGCGGAACGGGCTCCCGCCGCTGGCGGTCGCTGGCGCTCGGCCCGGCGGGCCCCAGCCTGCGTTTCGGCCGGAGGCCGGTGCCACCTCTGGAACCCGCGCCCCGCGCGGCGCGGGCAGTCCGCGGCTTCGCCCGGAGGCCGGCGCGGGCGCCGAGAAGCGGCTCTCAGCCCCGCGCGGGGGCGAATCACGCCGTGCCGCTGGCGGGAAGCGGCGTCCGGTGCGTCTGCCGGACGGCCGGTGCCTGCCCATGCGGCATCAGGGGAGCCCGGGCTCCGCTTCCGCGCGTGCCCGGGGCGCGGCCCCGGCCCCGCTGGGCCGGGTGCGGTGGCGTCTCGGCTGCCTGCACGCCGGCCGGGCAGCTCCGCGCGGCCCTCGCGAACCCGGGGCGCGGCCCCGCCCGTCCCCCAGCCGGGAGGCGGCAGCGGCTCCGCCCCGGGGCGGCGCGGGCGGGCGCCGCGGCGCCGCTCCGTGCGTTCCGGGCCAGGGCTGTGCGGCCCTGGCCCCTCGGCTCGCGCCGGTCCCCGTTCAGCCCCCGGCCGGGGCCACGTGTTCGCGCCAGCGGTTCGTGATCGGGAGGCGGCGGTCCTTGCCGAAGCCCTTCGCGGAGATCTTCGTGCCCGGCGGGTACTGGCGGCGCTTGTACTCCGCCGTGTCCACCAGCCGCAGCGTCCTCGCCACGAGCTCCGGGTCGAAGCCGGCCGCCACGATCGCGTCGCGCCCCTGGTCGCGGTCGACGTAGAGCTCCAGGATGCGGTCGAGGACGTCGTAGTCCGGGAGCGAGTCCGTGTCCACCTGGCCCGGGCGCAGCTCCGCGCTCGGCGGCTTGGTGATGGAGTTCTCCGGGATCGGCGGCACCTGCCCCCGCTCCTCCGCCGCCCGGTTGCGCCAGGCGGCGAGCCGGAAGACCAGCGTCTTGTAGACGTCCTTGATCGGCCCGTACGCGCCCACCGAGTCGCCGTAGAGCGTCGAGTAGCCCACGGCCAGCTCGGACTTGTTGCCCGGGGCCAGCACGATGTGGCCCTCCTGGTTGGAGATCGCCATCAGCAGCGTGCCGCGCAGCCGGGACTGCAGGTTCTCCTCGGCCAGCCCGGTCAGGCCCAGCGACTCCATGTACGCGTCGAACATCGGCGCGATGGGCACCGTGCGGAAGTGCAGCCCCGTACGGCGGGCCAACTCCGCCGCGTCCGTCCGGGAGTGCTCGGAGGAGTAGCGCGAGGGCATGGACACGCCGTACACGTTCTGCGCGCCGAGCGCGTCGCACGCGATCGCGGCCACCAGCGCCGAGTCGATGCCCCCGCTCAGCCCGACGAGCACGCTGCGGAAGCCGTTCTTGGCGGCGTACGCCCGCAGGCCCACGACCAGCGCCGAGTAGACCTCCTCCTCGTCGTCGAGGCGCTCGGCGTAGCCGCCGGTCAGCTCGGGCTCGTACGCGCGCAGCGGCTCCGCGGAGAGCGTGACGTGGTCGACCCGCAGGCCGTCGTCCACGATCCCGGACGGGACCTCGGCGGGCGCGGCCGGCAGATCGAGGTCGATCAGCACACAGCCCTCGGCGAACTGCGGGGCGCGCGCGATGACCTCCCCGTCGCGGTCCACGACGATCGAGTCGCCGTCGAACACCAGCTCGTCCTGGCCGCCGATCATCGCCAGGTACGCGGTGGTGCAGCCGGCCTCCTGGGCGCGCTTGCGGACCAGTTCGAGCCGGGTGTCGTCCTTCTCGCGCTCGTACGGCGAGGCGTTGATGGACAGCAGCAGCCCCGCCCCGACGGTCCGCGCCGCCGGCACCCGGCCGCCCTCCTGCCAGAGGTCCTCGCAGATGGCGAGCGCGATGTCGATGCCGTGCACCCGGACCACGGGGAGGGTCTCGCCCGGTACGAAGTAGCGGAACTCGTCGAACACCCCGTAGTTCGGCAGGTGGTGCTTGGCGAAGGAGAGGGCGACCTCGCCGCGGTGCAGCACCGCGGCGGCGTTCTGCGGGGCGCCGGCGGGCTGGCCGATGCGCGGCTGGGCCCGGTCGGAGCGGTCGAGGTAGCCGACGACCACGGGCAGCTCGCCCAGTCCCTCGGCCACGAGCCGCGCCGCCAGGGCGCGCAGGGCCTCGCGGGAGGCGTCCACGAAGGAGGAGCGCAGGGCGAGGTCCTCGACGGGGTAGCCGGTGAGCGCCATCTCGGGGAACGCCACGAGGTGCGCTCCCTGCTCGGCGGAGTGCCGGGTCCAGTGGACGATCGACTCGCTGTTCCCGGCGAGATCGCCGACGGTGGAGTCGATCTGGTTCAGGGCGAGTCGAAGTTGAGGCACGCGGTCAGTGTAATCGTCTCATTGACGCGATGTCTTTCCGGGGCGGATACGTCGCCCCTCCGGGCGGCGGGCGGGCCCGGGGGTGGACGCCCCTGGGGCGCTGCGGATGGGTCCCTGTGGACGGGCCCGTGTGTACGGGACCGGGGCCGGCGGTGGGTGAACCCGGCGGCCGCCGCCACCCGCGGCGCCGAGGCCCGCGAGCGGCCCTCGGCCACCCCCTGACTAGCATGGGCGCACTATGACCCGAGGCCCGCGGATCGTCCCCGCTCTCCTGCTGCTCGGCGCCGTCGCCTACACCGCCTGGGTGCTGGAGGCCGTGCTGACGACGGGCCTCGACCCCGTACGGAGCTACGTCAGCGAGTTGGCCGCCACGGACCAGCCGTACGGCGCGCTGTTCCGGACCACCGATCTGATCGCCGGGCTGCTGGTGCTCGCCGGCGCCGCGCTCGGCCTGTGGCGCGCGGAGCGCCGGCTGTGGGAGACGCTCGGCTGGGCCGGGCTCGCCCTGTTCGGCGCCGCCACCGCCGCCGACTCCCGGCTGTCGATGAGCTGCGCGCCGACCCACGACGCGGGGTGCGCGGCCCGCGAGGCCGCGGGCGACGTGCCCTTCGGCCACAGCGCGCACGCCGTCACCAGCTCCCTGGCCATGGCCGGCGCCCTGGTCGGGCTGATCGCGCTCACCCTGGCCGCCCGCCGCTACGGCGGTCGGCGGCCGGTCGCCCGGCTCGGCCCGGCCCTGGTGGCCGTGGAGCTGATCGCCACCGTCTGGACGCTCGTCTCCGTCGCCGCGTTCGAGGCGCGGGAGGGCACCTGGGCGCTCGGGCTGGGCCAGCGGCTCCAGGTCCTGCTGGTGGCGGTGTGGATCGCGCTCTTCGCCGTGGCGCTCCTGCGCGCGCCCCAGGTCCCCGCGGTGCCGGGCGGGGACCCCGCCGCGCCGACCGGCCCCGAGGACGGCCGCGCCGAGGACAGCCGCGCCGACGGAAGCCGGCCGGAGGGCGGCCGCCCCGAAGGAAACCGCCCCGGAAACCGGCCCGCGGCGAGCCGCCGGGCCGAGGCGAGCCGCCCCGCATGACCCCCGCCGCCGCGCCTCCGCCGCGCCCGCCCGGGCGCATGCTGAAGGTGCGCGGCGTGCCCACCCACGTGCTGTGCGAGGGCGCGGGCCCCGTCTGCGTGCTCAGCGGCGGCCTCGGCGCCAGCTGGTACGACTGGGACGAGGTCGTCCCGCTGCTCACCCCGCACCGTACGGTCGTCCGCTTCGACCGCCCCGGATTCGGCCTCTCCGCCCCCGACCCGGCCGGCGCGGCACCGACCGCCGCCGCCGAGGCGGACCGCATCGCCGGCGTGCTGGACGCGCTGGGCCTGACCGGCCGGCCCTGCACCGCGGTCGGCCACTCGATGGGCGGCTTCTACGCCGAGGCGTTCGCCCGGCTTTACCCCGACCGCGCCGCGGGCCTGGTCCTGCTGGACGGCAGCGTCGAGGAGCACCCCCGGCCCTGGCCGCTGCCCCGGCTGCGCACCGCCGCCGCCCGGCTGCTCGGTACGGCCGTCGCCGCGGCGGGGCTGCCCCGCGCCCTCGGCGGCGCGGTGCGGCGGCTGACCGTGCGCGCCGAGACCGTACGGCCGCACCCGCCCGCGCCCGGCGGCCTGGACACCCGCTGCTACCGCACCGGCCGGGTGCTGCGCGCCACCGTCTTGGAGAACGCCCGCTACCAGGACATCGCCGCCGAACTGGCCGCCCTGCGCGCGGCCCGTCCGCTGCCCGGCGGGCTGCCGGTGACCGTGCTGGCGGCGTACGACGAGAGTGGCGCGCCTCGCGAGCTGCGCTGGGTCGAGCGGCAGCGCGGGCTCGCCCGGACGCTGGGCGGGACCTTCCGGGTGGCCGCGCCGGCCGGGCATCTGGTGATGCTCGACAGTCCTCGGGACGTGGCCGAGGCGGTGCTGGCCACGGGCCCCGGGGCGGGGCCCGTGGAGACTGCGTGAGGGGGTTTCTGGC
>NZ_JBPQTV010000309.1:0-7663 GCF_051386515.1 Streptomyces sp. URMC 123
GTCACAGCACCGCCGCGCCACCCCTGAGCCGCCCTCCGAAGGACACACCACCATGGCCGCCTCCCCTGATCAGCCGGCTGCCACCACGGCCCGCCGCAAGACCGGACGCCACCGCGGCGAGGGTCAGTGGGCCGTGGGGCACTTCACCCCGCTCAACGGCAACGAGCAGTTCAAGAAGGACGACGACGGTCTCAATGTGCGGACACGCATTGAGACGATCTACTCCAAGGCCGGGTTCGACTCCATCGACCCCAACGACCTGCGCGGCCGGATGCGCTGGTGGGGGCTGTACACCCAGCGCAAGCCCGGCATCGACGGCGGCAAGACCGCCATCCTGGAGCCCGAGGAGCTGGACGACTCCCACTTCATGCTCCGGGTGCGGATCGACGGCGGTCGGCTGACCACCCGTCAACTGCGGGTGATCGGCGAAATATCTCAGGAGTTCGCCCGGGGCACAGCGGACATCACCGACCGGCAGAACATCCAGTACCACTGGATCAGGATCGAGGACGTCCCGGAGATCTGGCGCCGGCTGGAGGCCGTGGGGCTGTCGACCACCGAGGCGTGCGGTGACACCCCCCGCGTGATCCTCGGCTCGCCGGTCGCCGGGATCGCCGCCGACGAGATCATCGACGGCACCCCGGCCATCGAGGAGATCCACCGGCGGTTCATCGGCAACAAGGACTTCTCCAACCTGCCGCGCAAGTTCAAGTCCGCGGTGTCCGGTTCGCCGCTGCTGGACGTGGCCCACGAGATCAACGACGTGGCCTTCGTCGGGGTGCGCCACCCCGTGCACGGGCCGGGCTTCGACCTGTGGGTCGGCGGCGGTCTCTCCACCAACCCGAAGATCGGCGTGCGGCTGGGCGCCTGGGTGCCGCTGGAGGACGTGCCCGACGTCTACGGCGGTGTGATCGGCATCTTCCGCGACTACGGCTATCGCCGGCTGCGCAACCGGGCCCGGCTGAAGTTCCTGGTCGCCGACTGGGGCGCGGCGCGGTTCCGCGAGGTGCTGGAGCGGGAGTACCTGCTGCGCCCGCTGCTCGACGGCCCGGCGCCGGAGCAGCCCGTGGAGCGGTGGCGGGACCATGTGGGCGTGCACCGGCAGAAGGACGGCCGGTACTACGTCGGCTTCGCCCCGCGCGTGGGCCGGGTCGACGGCGCCACCCTCACCAAGATCGCGGAGCTGGCCGAGGCCCATGGCTCCGGCCGGCTGCGGACCACGGTCGAGCAGAAGATGATCGTCCTCGATGTGACCGAGGACCGGGTGACCTCGCTGGTGGAGGGGTTGGAGGCGCTGGACCTGCGGGTCGGGCCGTCGCCCTTCCGGCGCGGCACCATGGCCTGCACCGGCATCGAGTTCTGCAAGCTCGCCATCGTCGAGACCAAGGCGCGCGGCGCGTCGCTCATCGAGGAACTGGAGCGCAGGCTGCCGGAGTTCGACGAGCCGATCACCATCAACATCAACGGCTGCCCCAACGCCTGTGCGCGCATCCAGGTGGCGGACATCGGTCTCAAGGGCCAGTTGGTGCTGGACGCGGACGGCCGCCAGGTCGAGGGCTTCCAGGTGCACCTGGGCGGAGCGCTCGGGCTGGAGGCCGGATTCGGCCGCAAGGTGCGGGGGTTGAAGGTCACCTCCGCCGAACTGCCCGACTACGTCGAGCGGGTGCTGCGGCGCTTCCTGGCGGAGCGCTCGGACGGCGAGCGGTTCGCCCAGTGGGCGTCGCGCGCCTCCGAGGAGGCCCTGTCGTGACCGGATCACCCGTCGGAGCGCACACCGGACACACCCCGGCACCCGCCGGACACACCGCGGCACCCACCGCAGCGCACACCGAACACACCGCGGCACCCCAGGGCGAGGGGGCGCGGCCATGAGTGAGCGAGCCGCCCCGTTCCACTGCCCGTACTGCGGGGACGAGGACCTGCGCCCGTCCGAGGCGGGCCACGGCGCCTGGGAGTGCGGCGCGTGCAACCGCGCGTTCCGGCTGTCCTTCCTGGGGCTGCTGGCGAAGGGCCTGACCTCCCCGCACGGCACGGAAGGAGACGGAGCATGACCCCCGCGGCCCCCCACCGCACCGACGACGACCTGCGGCTCCTCGCCGAGCGGGCCGGCCGCGACCTGGAGGAGGCCCCCGCCCCGGAGATCCTGCGCTGGGCCGTCGACACCTTCGGCGCCCGCTTCTGCGTGACCTCCTCCATGGAGGACGCCGTCGTGGCCCATCTCGCGGCCGGGGTGCGCCCCGGCGTGGACGTGGTGTTCCTGGACACCGGCTACCACTTCCCGGAGACGATCGGCACCCGGGACGCCGTCGAGGCCGTCCTGGACGTCCGGGTCCGCACCCTCACCCCCCGGCTGAGCGTCGCCGAGCAGGACGCCGCGTACGGGCCGCGGCTGCACGACCGCGACCCCGACCTGTGCTGCGCGCTGCGCAAGGTGGAGCCGCTGGAGGAGGGCCTGGCGGACTACGACGCCTGGGCAACCGGGCTGCGCCGCGACGAGGCGCCGTCCCGGGCGGGCACCCCGGTCGTCGGATGGGACGAGCGGCGGCGGAAGGTGAAGGTCTCCCCGATCGCGCGCTGGACCCAGGACGACGTGGACGCCTATGTCGCCGAGCACGGGGTGCTCACCAACCCGCTGCTGATGGACGGGTACGCCTCCATCGGCTGCGCGCCCTGCACCCGCCGGGTGCGCCAGGGCGAGGACGCCCGGGCCGGCCGGTGGGCGGGCCGGGCCAAGACCGAGTGCGGGCTGCACGGATGAACGACCGGGAGACGACGATGAGCACGACCGACCGGGGGTCGGGGGCCACGGTGTGGCTCACGGGCCTGCCGAGCGCGGGGAAGACCACGATCGCCCGCGCCCTGGCGGAGCGGCTGCGCGCCGAGGGCCGCCGGGTGGAGGTGCTGGACGGCGACGAGATACGGACGTTCCTCTCCGCGGGGCTCGGCTTCGACCGGGCGGACCGGCACACCAATGTGCAGCGCATCGGCTTCGTCGCCGAACTGCTGGCCTCGCACGGCGTGCTGACCCTGGTGCCGGTGATCGCCCCCTACGCGGACTCGCGGGAGGCGGTGCGCAAGCGCCACGAGGCGGCCGGCACCCGCTATCTGGAGGTGCACGTGGCGACGCCGCTGGAGGTGTGCGCGGCCCGCGATGTGAAGGGCCTCTACGCCCGGCAGGCCGCTGGGGAGCTGTCCGGGCTGACCGGGGTCGACGACCCGTACGAGCCGCCGGACCACCCCGATCTGCGGCTGCACACCCACGAGCAGGGCGTCGAGGAGTCCGCGCGAGCGCTGTACGCGCTGCTGACCGAGGAGGGGGCCCTGTGAGCGGGCGCATCGTCGCGGCCGACGCGCCGGAGCTGCGGGACGAGCCGTACGACAACCCGTACGCGCTGACGCACCTGGCGGCGCTGGAGTCGGAGTCGGTCCACATCTTCCGGGAGGTGGCCGGGGAGTTCGAGCGGCCGGTGATCCTCTTCTCCGGCGGCAAGGACTCCATCGTGATGCTGCACCTGGCGCTGAAGGCGTTCGCGCCGGCGCCGGTGCCCTTCGCGCTGCTGCACGTGGACACCGGGCACAACTTCCCCGAGGTGCTGGAGTACCGCGACCGGGTGGCCGCCGAGCACGGGCTGCGGCTGCACGTGGCCTCCGTGCAGGAGTTCATCGACGACGGGCGGCTGCGCGAGCGCCCCGACGGCACGCGCAACCCCCTGCAGACCGTGCCGCTGCTGGAGGCCATCTCCGCGCACCGCTTCGACGCGGTGTTCGGCGGCGGGCGGCGCGACGAGGAGAAGGCGCGGGCGAAGGAGCGGGTGTTCTCCCTGCGCGACGAGTTCGGCGGCTGGGACCCGCGCCGGCAGCGGCCGGAGCTGTGGCAGCTGTACAACGGCCGGCACTCCCCCGGCGAGCACGTCCGGGTGTTCCCGCTGTCGAACTGGACCGAGCTGGACGTCTGGCAGTACATCGCCCGGGAGAAGATCGAGCTGCCGGCCATCTACTACGCCCACGAGCGGGAGGTGTTCCGGCGCGGCGGCATGTGGCTGGCGCCCGGCGCCTGGGGCGGTCCGCGCGACGACGAGCCGGTGGAGCGCCGGCGGGTGCGCTACCGGACCGTCGGCGACATGTCCTGCACCGGGGCGGTGGAGTCCGACGCGGTGACCGTCGACGAGGTCATCGCCGAGATCACCGCCTCCCGGCTGACCGAGCGCGGCGCCACCCGCGCCGACGACCAGCTCTCGGAGGCCGCCATGGAAGACCGCAAGCGCGAGGGGTACTTCTAGCCATGACCAGCGTTCTCGCCCCCCGCGACGGGGCCGCCACCTCGCTGCTGCGGTTCGCCACGGCCGGCTCGGTGGACGACGGCAAGTCCACGCTCGTGGGCCGTCTGCTGCACGACTCGAAGTCCGTGCTCACGGACCAGCTGGAGGCGGTGGCCCACGCCTCCCGCGGCCGGGGCGCCTCGGCCCCCGATCTCGCGCTGCTCACCGACGGGCTGCGCGCGGAGCGGGAGCAGGGCATCACCATCGATGTCGCCTACCGCTACTTCGCCACGGCCCGGCGCCGCTTCATCCTCGCCGACACACCGGGGCATGTGCAGTACACCCGCAACATGGTGACCGGCGCGTCCACCGCGCAGCTCGCCCTGGTGCTGGTGGACGCCCGCAACGGCGTGGTGGAGCAGACCCGCAGACACGCCGCGCTCGCCGCCCTGCTGCGCGTTCCGCACCTCGTGCTGGCGGTCAACAAGATGGACCTGGTGGGCTACGCCGAGCCGGTCTTCACCGCGATCGCCGAGGAGTTCACGGCGTACGCCACCTCGCTGGGCGTGCCGGAGGTGACCGCCGTCCCGCTGTCGGCCCTGGCCGGGGACAATGTGGTCGTCCCCTCCCGGAACATGGACTGGTACGGCGGCCCGACGGTGCTGGAGCACCTGGAGTCGGTGCCGGTGGGCCACGACCCGTCGGCCGAACCGGCCCGCTTCCCGGTGCAGTACGTCATCCGGCCGCGGACCGCCGCCCACCCCGACTACCGGGGCTACGCGGGGCAGATCGCCTCCGGGGTGCTGCGCGTGGGCGACGCCGTCACCGTGCTGCCGTCGGGCCGCACCACCACCGTCGCCGGCATCGACGCGCTGGGCGAGAGCGTGGACGTGGCGTGGGCCCCGCAGTCGGTGACCGTGCTGCTCGCCGACGACCTCGACGTCTCCCGGGGCGACCTCATCGTTCCCGCGGCCGCCGCGCCCGCCACCACGCGGGAGGTGACGGCGACCGTCTGCCACCTCCACGACCGTCCGCTGCGCACCGGCGACCGGGTGCTGCTCAAGCACACCACCCGCACGGTCAAGGCGATCGTCCAGGACATCCCGTTCCGGCTCGGCCTCGACGACCTCGCCCGGCACGCCTCCCCCGGTGGGCTGGCCGCCAACGACATCGGCCGGGTCGTGGTGCGCACCGCGGAGCCGCTCGCCCTCGACGCGTACGCCGACTCCCGGCGCACCGGGTCGTTCCTGCTGATCGACCCGGCGGACGGCGCCACGCTGACGGCGGGCATGGCGGGGGACGCGTACGCGGACGCGCCGGCGGCCGTCGCGGGCCGGGGCGCGGACGCGGCGCAGGCCGACAGCGCGCAGGCCGACAGCGCGTGGGACTTCTGATGCGCCGAACCGACAAACGACGGCCGCTCGTCGCCGCGCTCGTCCTCCCCCTGCTCGTGGGGGTCCTCGGCGCCTGTGGTTACGGCTCGCGGGCCGAGAAGGGCGGCGGCGCGGACCCGGTCGCCGCCCAGGGGACGCGGATCGACGGCCTCGACGAGGTCCGCATCGGCTACTTCGCCAATGTCACCCACGCCACCGCGCTGGTCGGCACCGGCAAGGGCTTCTTCCAGAAGGAGCTGGGCGGCACCAAGGTCAGGAGCCAGGTCTTCAACGCCGGCCCGTCCGAGATCGAGGCGTTGAACGCCGGCGCCATCGACATCGGCTGGATCGGCCCCTCCCCGGCGATCAACGGCTATGCCAAGGCCAAGGGGAAGAACCTGAGGATCGTGGCGGGCTCCGCGTCCGGGGGCGTCTCGCTGGTGGTCGACCCCGACCGGATCGGCTCGCTCGACGACCTCAGGGGCAAGCGCATCGCCACCCCCCAGCTCGGCAACACCCAGGACGTGGCCCTGCTGCACTTCCTCGCCGAGCGGAAGCTGAAGGTCGACCCGGCCACCGGCCGGGGCGATGTCACCGTGATCCGCCAGGACAACAAGGAGATCCCGACCAGCTTCGAGCGGGGCGACCTCGACGGGGCGTGGGTGCCCGAGCCGACCGCCTCCCGGCTGGTCGCGGCCGGCGGGACCGTGCTGCTGGACGAGCGGAAGCTGTGGCCGGAGGGCCGGTTCGTGATCACCAATGTGATCGTCTCGCAGAAGTTCCTCAGGGAGCACCCGAAGGTGGTGGAGGCGGTGCTGCGCGGCTCGGTCCGCACCAACGCCTGGATCGGGCAGCACCCGGACGAGGCGAAGCGGGCCGTCGACGACCGGCTGCGGGCGGTGTCCGGCAAGCCGCTGCCGCAGAAGGTGCTCGACCCGGCCTTCCGCAACGTCGACGTGCTGGACGACCCGCTCGCCGCCACCCTGCGCGAGCAGGCCGACCACGCCGTCTCCGCAGGGCTGCTGGACTCCGTGGACCTGCGCGGCATCTACGACCTGACGATCCTCAACAAGGTGCTGGCGGCGGAGGGCAGGCCCGCCGTGGACGACGCCGGTCTCGGCAGCACGTGATCCGTTGAACCGTCCGCCGTGACCGGATGGAACGCCCCGGAGGAGACAGCAGATGACCATCACCACTCTCGAAGGCCCGCGCACCGGTGTCGACGGCGGCGCGGTGCCCGCCCCCGCCGCCCGGCTGACCCATGTGTCGAAGTCGTTCGGCGGCGCCCCGGGCGGGCAGCAGGTGCTGGACGACATCGGCCTGGAGGTCGCGCCCGGCGAGTTCGTCTGTCTCCTGGGCGCCTCCGGCTGCGGCAAGTCCACCCTGCTCAATCTGGTGGCCGGGCTGGAGCGGCCGTCCGCCGGCACCATCGAGCTGCCCGGGGGCCACCGCCCCGCCCTGATGTTCCAGGAGCACGCGCTGTTCCCCTGGCTGACGGCGGGCCGCAACATCGAACTGGCGCTGCGGCTGCGGGGCGTGCCCAAGGCCGACCGGCGCGCCGAGGCCGAGCGGCTGCTGGACCTCGTACGGCTGCGGGGCGCGTACGGCAAGCGGGTGCACGAGCTGTCCGGCGGCATGCGCCAGCGGGTCGCCCTGGCCCGCGCGCTGGCGCAGGACAGCCGACTGCTGCTGATGGACGAGCCGTTCGCGGCGCTCGACGCCATCACCCGCGATGTGCTGCACGAGGAACTGACCCGGATCTGGGCCGAGACGCGGGTCTCCGTCCTGTTCGTCACGCACAACGTGCGGGAGGCGGTGCGGCTGGCGCAGCGCGTGGTGCTGCTGTCGTCCCGGCCGGGCCGGATCGCCCGCGAGTGGCGGGTGGACATCCCGCAGCCGCGGCGCATCGAGGACGCGGCCGTCGCCGCCCTGTCCGTGGAGATAACCGAACAGCTGCGGGGGGAGATCCGCCGGCATGGCCAGCACTGAGACGGGGACCGAGGGGGCGGGAGCCGCAGGTAGGGCCGGGGC
>NZ_JBPQTV010000310.1:0-7661 GCF_051386515.1 Streptomyces sp. URMC 123
CTGCCGGGGCTCGCGCCGCTCCCCGACGGCGCGGGCCCCGGCAAGCCGTCGCCAGACAGCCGGCGAACGGCCCGGCTGTCCGGGCTCACGGGCGTACCGGGCGTCCGGCGGGCGCCCGCGGCCATGGAAGGGGCGTCGGAGTTCCCGGCACATCGAAGGGTGCCCGGGGGCCGGTCGGAGGAGGCGGTGGTGCGGTGGTGCTGCGCCCGCCGGTGGAGCCGATGCTCGCCCAGGCCCGCGACACCCTCCCCGGCCCCGGCGCCTTGCCCGGAGGGCTCGCCTACGAGGCCAAGCTGGATGGCTACCGGGCGCTGCTGTTCACCCCCGCCGGGCCGGGCGGCACGGTGCTGTTGCAGTCGCGGCGCGGCTCGCTGCTCCAGCGGCAGTTCCCCGATCTGGTCGCTGCGGCGCGCCAGCTGCCGCACGGGCTGGTCCTCGACGGCGAACTGCTCGTATGGCACGAGGGGCGGTTGTCCTTCGAGGCGCTGCAGCGCCGCGCTTCCGCTCGGGCCCGCTCCGTCGCGCAGCTCGCGGAGGCGCTGCCGGCCCACTTCGTCGCCTTCGACATCCTCCAGATCGACGGCCAGGAACTGCTCACCGCGCCGTACGAACACCGCCGCGCCACGTTGGAGAACCTCTTCACCGAGCACGAGCTGGCGCCGCCCTGGACGCTGTGCCCCATGACGAGCGACCCCATGCTCGCCCAGGAGTGGCTGACGTCCTGGACCGACGTCCCCGGGGTCGAAGGTCTGGTGGTCAAGGGGAGATCGCAGCGCTACCTCCCCGGGTCCAGGAGATGGTTCAAGATCCGCCGCCGCCACACCACCGAAGCGATCATCGGCGGCATCACCGGCACCCTCGCCCGCCCCCACATCCTCGTCCTGGGCCGCTACGACGACACCGGCCGGCTGCGCCCGGTCGGCCGCACCGTCCCGCTCAAGCAGGCCGCCGCCCGCCAGCTCGCCGAACACCTCCGCCCCGCCGGCGCCGACCATCCGTGGTCCGGTGCGCGGTTCATCGCCGCGTGGGGCAGCCACGAGGCTCTCGATGTCACCCTGGTCGTCCCGAAACTGGTGGCCGAAATTGAGGCCGACACCGCGATCGACCGCGGCGGCGTGTGGCGCCACCCACTGCGCTACGTCCGACTGCGCCTGGATGTCTCGGTGGCCGACATGCCGAGGTTCGGGGAAGGCGTGCGGGCCTCCAGTGGCTGACGCCTGCGGCCCGCCGAGTTGGGGGGAAGCCCCCTTAGCGGTCGCCGTCGGCCGGCCGGGCAGGGCGTGATGACACGCACTGCCTCGTCCTTCGTGGCGGCTTCACCGACAAGGAGCCGTGTCTGAAAACTCCACCCGCAGACTCGCCCGATCGGGTGGTATTCCCTGCGTCCTCCGGCGCGTACGCACCCTGCAATCCGAGAACTACGTCAGGCTGTTCGGCGGCCTTTCAGGTAGGCCATCGCCCGGCAGGCACGCCGTCCGACCCGGCGCCGCCATATTCGCTGTGGGCGTGAAGGAGCCAGGCCCCGCCCCGAGAACACCCAGCGCCGCAGACCATCATGCTCCACACCAGCCTGTAGCGCGCCGGGGGTCGGACGGTGCGCGGATCAGGATGGAGATGAGTCACGGAAGCGCTCTCACGCAAAAAGCCCGCTACCGCTCCCACTGCACCGGCATCGGCCACCAGGCCAGCCTCCAGCAGCTCAGAGCCGACAGCCACCACCCAGTACCGGACGCAGGCCCCGACCAGTCCCGCCTGGAGGCCGCCGTTTTCGAGCGTCTGGGCGGCACAATCGACTACTGCGCCCATCCCGCCGGCGTCGCACACGTCCGCCCGGCAACCGACCACCTGGCCGTAGCCCTTGACCCGAAGCTCGGTCCGAGCCACCGGCTGCCCGAGCACTGCCTCGCAGCTCTCCTGCCCACCCAGTACACCGGCACCGATGAACAGCTAGAGGAGCCGAGCGGCATCGTCGGTGTCCGTCTCCGCGGCATCGACGCAGCCGGCCTCCATCTCGGCCTCGCCGGAACCGATGCCCACGCCACCCTCACCGGACCGACCCCGAAGCAATGGCACTCGATCGTGGCCGACCTCCACGCCTGGTGCCGCGAGAAGCACCACGACCCGCTCTGGAACACACCTGAGCTGACCCGGCCGGAACTGGCCTACCTGGCCGAGCACACCACCTGGTGGCAAGAGCGAGCAGAGGCGGCCTGGGTCGCCAGCGGCCTGCTGCGCCGAATCGCCCTCTTCCATACGGTGACGAAGCCGTTCTGCGTCCGATACTGGCAGCACGGCTTGGGATGGAAGTTCGAACTGCGCTACGAGCACGGCGTCCCCCTCGACCACGACGCGGTCATCGATCACCTGGCGCACCCGAAATGGGGGATGGACCTGGCGGTGACGCGGGACTCATGCGCCTGCAAGCCCTGTGACTGCGACGGGGGAGCCGAGCGCTCCTGCTGGTTCACCCTCGACCCGCAGGGCGACCACGGAAGTATCGTGATCCACTTCCGGCGGCAAAAGGCCGGCTACGACGCCTCCAGGGCGTACGGACGGCTCGTCGCAGCGGGGGCTGAACCGGCCTGGCTCGAACGGGCCCTGCCAACCCACCACGGCTATTCGGGCCAACCCCTCGCTGTCTGAGCCAGCTGGTCACCGCTCGCTGTCGTGACCACCCAACATGCGCAGCTCGCCCCGCGCCGCCCCCTGTCCCGGCCCTCCCGCTGAGCCTGGGTCCGGCGCTGGCCTGCTCGGCACGCTCCAGCAGGGCGGCCTCGAGAGCGGGACGATGGCGAGAACCTCCGCGCGCTCCGGATTGAGCTGAGCGAGCCCGCCGGCCAAAAGGGCGGCGACCGTGTCCGCGCGACGGCTTGGGCGAGTCGTGCGCGGGCGCGGCGAGCGCTCGGGCCGAGGCCAACGCCTCGGTCGGTGTGCACGGAGGCGTCCGTCGGGCACTCCCCGCTCGGCCGGTCGAACACGACGAACACCTCGCGCGGCAGCCGCTTCGACAGGGCGCGCCACATCCCCACGAAGAGCGGCGCTCGCCCCACAGCGACACCGGGTGAGCGCCGTCGTACGTCACGGGCCCCGGGGAGCCGTGACGGTTCAGGGCACCCGGTTCACAGACGCACCGCTCGCCGCCGCCGTGGCCTCACTGTCACGCGGGCCGGGCGTGGCATCTCCAGCACCCCGGCGACCTTCCGCGCCAGCTCCGCGACGTGTGGTGGCAGGTAGTGGTCCAGCGCATCGACGTCGTCGCACAGCCGGGCCGTCAACCCGTGCAGAACTGCCGCGGTGAACAGCTCTTGCGGGTCGTCCTCCGCCTCCCGCGCGTGCTCAGCGGTGCGCTGCCCCCACCCGTAGCGCGCGCTGTCACCGCCAGCTTCGGGAGCTCTCTCTCCGAGCAGGCCGGCCAGGTGCGCCCGCTCGGCATTCCCTGGCCCCGCCGCCCGGCTGCGCTGCTGCCCGGTCTGGAGGTACGACGCGAGGGGGCCCATGGCCATGCCGGTGCGCTGGCAGTAGGCGGCGATCAGCAGGGCCGCCTTGTCCAGTGTGTCGGAGGCGTCCGTGGTCCGGTACAGCGTCATCCGCTCCCAGCTATGCGCCTGGTCGGGCTCGGTGTACCGCAGCACCTCCTGACACTTCTCGACCGCCTCGCAGACCAGCTGGTGCACCGCCCGCCGCAGCGGGTCCGGCATCCGGGTGATGTCCATGGCCCGCACGCTAGAGGCGCTGTGCTCCCGACACCGGGGTAGTGGCGCTCGCTCATCCAGGTGGCCTACGAACGCGGGCGGCGGGCGACGGCGACCTGAAGGCCCCGGCCATCCGAGCACCGGGTGCAACACGGTGTTGCAACACGCAGCGCGTTGCAGTGCTGACCTGCGTAAACGTTGTGCGATGCGGCCCTGTGTTGCGTGGTGCATCCCGTGTTGCACCCTGCTTCGGCGTACGTCTGCTCCTCGTCGCCGCTGCCGCCCAGCGCGAGCCCGGGTGAACTTCACGGGGGCGTCACCGGCAGGCACTCTGGGCAGACCTCCCCCCATGAGCAGCTCTCACGCCGGCCCTGATCGTCCTGTCTTGCTTCCCTCCGGCCTCGCCTGGAACACCGACGCCCGGGTGGTCGGCGAAGTCCTGGAGATCGTGGGGGCAGCCGCCGCGCGTTGTCTCGACGACAGCCGCTATTTGGCGCCGGCTTTGACGTGGCAGGTCGCCGCCGAGTTGGTCAGCGATTGCGTCGTGACCACTGACTACCGCCCGGAGAACGTGCGGGCCCTGTGCCTGCCTGCCTTCGCCCTGGAGGCGGTGTGGGCCTGCCACGCGGCACTCGTCCAAGCCGCCGAGGGTGACGACGACGGCGAACGCCTGGCCGGCCTGCTGTCGTACTACCTCGACGGTGTCCACGGCATCTACCTGCGCGGCCTGATCGGCGCTGTGGAGAGAGTCCTCGCGGTGCTCAGTCTCGACCTGCCCGCTGCCCGCACGTTGGTGACCCACCTTGTGCTGAACTCAAAAGCCAGCCCGGAATCAGGGGCAGCGCGCGACGAAGTCCTGGCGGCATGGCGCAGGGCCGGCATCGCTTGCTGACCCGGGGCGGCCAGGGGGATGCCCCTGCCCGGACTCGCGGCCCCTCCGTACGCCGCTACGTCCACCGCATCCCGATGGCAGACAGCTGCTCCACCCGCTCCGGAGACAGCGTCGCGGCCCGCGAGCGCTGGTTCCCGATCCATGCACCAAGCCGAAGCTCCCGAACCTCCCGGTCCTCGCCGCTGCCGCCCCTCTGATCGCCACCGACGACGATCGTCTCGACGTGCTTCCTCGGCACGCGCAGGTGTCCCTCGCGTTCGAAGAACTGCTTGGCGGCCGCGTAGTTCATGGCCCATTTGTCGGCCTGCGTGCGGCGCGGCGTGGGCTTCTCGTCCGCGGTCGCGGGTTCGAGGCCGAGGATGTGCTCGCACATCCACTGCTGCACGCTGGTGAGCTTGTCGAAGCCGAGCCGCTGCGCCCGCACCCACTGGCCGAGGTCCTCGCCCTGGTGCACGACATCGCCGGGCTCGGTCGGCAGTTCGCCGCCGGCCTCCAGGTGCAGCCGGACCAGGTGGAAGGCACGCTGCCACTCCACGGGCCAGGCCGGGCACCAGGAGGGGTCGATGTCCTCCAGTTGCTCGCGCCGCTCCTCAGACAGCGCCCCGGCCGACGACTCCACCGGCAGTCCCTCCGCGCGCCGCTGCTCGAGCGCCTGCGCCTTGCGGGCGGCGGCGCGGGCATTCTTCAGCCAGATGCCCACCCGGTGACCCTGGTAGGTGGCGTCCAGCGGGGCCAGGAGGTGGCCGTGTTCGGTGGCCCATCCGCGCGCGGCGGCGAGTCCTTCCTCCCAGGCGACGTCGAAGTGGGACCACACCATGCCGAGCTTCTCCAGCTGTTCGACGCGGTCGTAGTCCATGTCGCCGCGGGCGTAGAAGCGGCGGGCGTCGGCGATCCACTGCCCCAGCGGGAACCCCGCGAGCGAGGCCGGCCACCCCTCGACCTCCGCCTCCGGATGGCCCTTGGCGGGCACGCGGTACGTGAAGGGCACGCGGAGGTCGCCGTGCAGTCGGCTGTAGATGACGGCGGCCTCGACGCCGCGCCGCCAGTGCTCGTGCTCGGGGTGGAGGACGCGCAGGTTGATGAACGCGGCGAGGGCGGCCGGGTCGCGGGGCGTGGAGAACTTCAGCAGCGACCGCGCGGGCGCCGACGGTCCGGGCCCTTCCCCCTCGCCCCGGCTCTCCTGGCCCTCCCCGCGGCTCTGGACGCCCCTGACACGGCTTGGCGCCTGCTGCTGTGCCAGAGCCTCCACGACGCGGGTGTCGTGTGCCCTGAGCGCTTCCAGCAGCTTCGCCAGCCCGCCGAACGCCCGGGAGGTGAGCATGTTGTCCGCCGTCTCTCCGGGCCCAAGCAACACGGGCACCACGAGGGAGGCGACCTTGCCCTCGCCGGGCTGCATGCGCAGCGCGCGGCCCACCGCCTGGACGAGATCCGGCATGGAGCCGCGCACATCCGCCCAGTAGACGGAGTCGCAGTTGCGGGTGTCGACGCCTTCACCCAGGACCTTCACGGACCCCAGGTAGCCCTTCTCCACGACGGTGCCGTCCGTGGCGATCCCGTCGGCGAACTCCCCGAGGACTCGCCGCCGGTGGTTGGGCTTGTGGTCGCCGCAGAGCCAGTCGGCCCAGATCGTCTTGGGGTACAGCTCGGGGTCGGCGGCGTGCAACTGCGCGGCGACGTCGGGGAGGCCGGCCGCGAAAGCCTCGGCCTCGCGCACCTGGTGGTGAAAGACCAGCGTCCGGCGGAAGCCCTCCTCGGCCGACGCCTTCACCAGGGCGGTCTGGAGGGCTGCGAGCCGCGCCCCGCGCACCTGGTCCGAGCGGCCTTCCGCGCCCAGGAGCTGCGCGGCCTGGAGCTGGGTGTCGGTGATGTCCACGCACACCACCTGGTAAGGAGCACAAATTCCCCGGTCGATCGCCTCCGACAGCGTCAGGGTGTACGCCCTGCTGCCGAACGGGCCGTCCGGATCGTCCTCCATGCTCGCCACCAGCTCGCCCGGCGCCCCCTCGGAGTCCTCGTCCAACTGCCACAGCCGGGGCGTGGCCGTCATGTAGAGGCGCCGCAGGGACGGGATGCGGGTGTTGTCGTGGACGACCGCCCACGGCTTCCCGATCAGCCCCGAACACCTGTGCGCCTCATCGACCACGATCAGGTCCCACCCCGGAAGGCCGGCCTTGTGCGCCCGCTCCAGCGTGCCCAGCCCCAACGAGGCGTACGTGGCGAACACCGTGACCTTGTCGAACGGCCGCACCCAGTCGACCAGCTCCTCCACGTCCGTGGTGTTGGGGAAGGACACCTCCTCACCCCGCAGGGAGGACACCCCGATCATCGGGCCTGTGCGGCCCCCCTCACGCCACGCGGCCTCGGTCTGGGCGAGCAGATCGAGAGAGGGAACGAGCACCAGCACGCGGCCCGCACGGAGCTCCTCGGCGCTGCGGGTGGCCACGAGGGTCTTGCCGGTTCCGGTCGCCATGATCACCTGAGTCCGGAGCCCTCGCGGAGGCACAATAGAACTTGCAGGCAATTCGAGGGCGCGCAGCACTGCGTCCACGGCTTCGCGCTGGTGGGGACGGAGTTCCTTCACTGCCATTCCGATTTGCCTTACCCTGCGGGCCGCGCCTGTTGCATCACGCGGCAGGAAACGGGAAACCTGCACGTAGAGGGCGAGCGATCGGCTACGGTGAATCTCACCGGAACCGGGTCGCAGCCTCGGACCAGTAGCGGGGGAGCGTGATCGGAAACCCGCCCTGCTCCCTCAGTGGTGCTGCTATCTGAGTCCAGAGTCTATCGCGGTATGCAAAGTGAAGCATCCGGAACTCGGAAACTTCCTCGAACGTGGCTGAATACTGTTATTGTTGCCTTATGGCCACCCCTCTGAAAGCAGCCTGACGACCGGTCACCTCACCCCATCGCTCACCGCTGCGGCCTGCCCTTCTTCCGACGGCCCGTCACCCCCTCCTCCCTTTGCTGCTCGGGCCGCAGGCCCGTGGGTGGGCCGCGCGGAGCGTGGCGCGCCCTGTGGTGCGGTGGGTGATGTGGAGTCAGGCGCGGGTGGGAGGGTGGCTGGAGCGCAGCGGAGG